>JAOZNE010000041.1:0-12303 GCA_029933955.1 Phycisphaerae bacterium | reverse complement strand
AAAAAAACATGGGCGAGACGCCCACGCTACGCATGGCTTGGGTGCCGTGGTTGCGGTCTGCAACCACGCGTAACGACGGTGTGGTTGCAGACCGTAACCACGGCAAAAATTAAATACCTGCTCAGCAAGCCCAGCTACACTATTGGGCATTGTGGTTTGGGGCTTGGTTTTTCAATGGGCATTGGGTGTTTGGGAATTGGTTTTCGCGAGATATTTATTGAAGCCTGGGGTGGATTTTATTTTCGGATTGGTTGCCGGGCCTAGTATTATCATCGCTTCGATGTCAGCGTCTGGCGGGATTAGTTCAAAGCCCGCTGGGCCTAGTACGGACAGGGCTGTTGCCCAGGCGTCAGCGGTTACGGCGTCACCGGCGACGACGGTTACCGACGGGCAAGCCTGGGCGGGCAAGGCGGTGCGTGGGTCTACGATGTGGCTGAACCGTTGGCCTGCGATGACGCTGTATCGTTCGTAGTTCCCGCTGGTGCAGACAGCCCGGCCTCGCACAGCCAAGATAACAAACGCCTCGGCAGCTCTCCCTGGCCCCGAGCTGTTCGTGTTTTCGCGGGCGAATGGGTTGCGGATAGCTACTCGCCAGGGCTTGCCGTTGGGCTTTTGGCCAAAGCATCGCACGTCGCCGCCGATGTCCACCACTCCGCCCAGGGCCCCCGCCTGCATCATCGTTTCGACCGCGAGGTCTATCGCCAAGCCCTTGGCCAGGCCTCCCAGGTCTACCCCGGCGGTGCGGCGGTTTTTTTTCGCCCCAGCTGGGGTCAGCTCGATATCGCCCCATCGCGAGGCTTGCCTGGCTTGGCGAATCCTGGCCTTACCCGGCAAGAGGCCTGCTCGCCCAGCTTGTTTCCACAGCAGAAAAACAGGCCTGGCTGTAACGTCGAAAGCTCCGCCGGTCTGCCGCCAAAGTTCCCTCGCCCTGCCTAGCAGGCTGCGTGTCTGACCCGAAAGCGCCGCAACCTGGCCTGGCCCGGCTGAGTTGAACTTGCTCAACGGCGAGGCGGGGTCGTAGATATTCATCCGCTGCTCGACAAGCCTGGCTGACCGCTCAGCGGAGTTGAGAATCTCCTCCGCCTGCCAGGCCCGACCCGGCGACAAGACCAGAGTAATGTTAAACTGCGGGGTACTCATTATCGACGCCCGCTGAGAAGGCCCAATCAGCAAGGCCCCGTTCGAGCGATGCTCTATCCAAAGCCCGGTCCCAGCCAGGGCACCCACGCCGGCTAGGAACAATACGACGATCAAATTTTTCATACGAACAGTCATACCGATACCGTTTTAATTATCTGCGTACATCCGTGGTTCTTGTTTTTGTGTGAACGATTACGAAAAAAACATATCACTCCGGCAGAGATTCCAGTTGCGAGCGGATGTGGTCAGCTTGGTGCTGCTCGTTGGCTTGCTCTGCGGCTTGGAGGGCCTGGACGAAGGCCCGGCGGGCTTCGCTTAGTCTGCCCGCCGATCGCAGGGCTTTGGCGAGTTCGACCTTGGCTGGGAGATACGCGGGGTCCAGCGACTGGCAGCGAGCGAAGGCTTCGATAGCCTGGTCGAACCGTCCAGCGGAGAGGTGTTCCATGCCCAAACTGTAACGCAGGAAAACGTCGTCGGGGTTTTTTGCCAAAAGTTTTTCGATCTGCTCTACTCGGCCTGCCAAAGTTGCTCCTTCGGTTTTGCGGTTTGACGTAGCGGGGTTTTGTCCTTAGGATAGCTTCTCATATTTTATCCGTTTCCGGCGAAATAACCACGGAGAAACACGCGGAGATTTTAAAACTATCCCGATAAATCGGGACAAAAAATGCGGAAACGTAGCACAGCCGCCCTCGGCTGTGTTGAACCTGGCGGAGATTTTTTTATGAGCATCTACACGAAAAATGGCGATGAGGGTTTCACCCGCCGAATCGATGGGGAATCTATCAGCAAGTGCGACCCGCGGATTGAAGCGGTCGGTGCGGTGGACGAGCTGAACTCTAACATTGGGCTGTGCGCGTGCATAGCGAGGCAGGCAGAGCAAGACGCCCAGGCTGAGTTGCTGGGGAAATTTCAAGAGGAGCTGTTCGTCATCGGCACGCACCTGACGACCAGCGGCACCGCTTACGCGGCTGGGGTAACCCAGACCGTGCCGCAAAAATCCATCGCGGCTATGGAAGAGCAAATAGACGAGATATGGGCCCAGCTAGGCCCGCTGAAAAGTTTCATCCTGCCGGGAGGCTGCGAGCTGGCCTGTCATTTGCACGTCGCCCGGACTCTCTGTCGCCGGGCTGAACGAGCGGTAGCTGCGATGCAACAACGCGATGGCAAGGTGTCCCCCGTGATCCTGCGATACCTCAACAGGCTAAGCGACCTGCTCTTTGCCCTTGCCCGCCAAGCCAACGTCGTCGCCGGGCTGAGCGATGTGGAATGGCACAAAACCCAGGCCAGCGTATGACGGATATCCTACCATATCTGACAGCCTCGCTGGGGGGCATCGGCGGGCGGATAAAGCAACGGGTCGAGGACTTCCGCGTCGACGAACAGCCCCTGTACCAACCCTGCGGCGAGGGGACGCATATCTATTTTCGCATCGAGAAACGAGGCATTCCCACGCCGGTCGCTCTGGGTCGTCTTGCCCGGCACATGGGGGTCAGGCCTGGCGATATAGGCCTGGCCGGCCTCAAAGACGCGGTTGGCATTACCACGCAATACCTCAGCCTGGAGCATTGCGACCAGGCCAGGCTGGCGAGCTATGCCGACGCGCAGCTTCGCGTGATATGGACGGGCAGACACACCAACAAACTCAAGACGGGACACCTGGCTGGCAATCGGTTCGCTATCCGTATCCGCGATGTCGCAGCGGAAAGTCCGCTCGACCAAGCCCGTGCGATATTGGACGTGCTTGCCGCTCGCGGCGTGCCGAACTATTTTGGCTCACAAAGGTTCGGTGCCCGAGGCGACACCGCGGCGCTAGGCCGGGCGATTATCTCCGGCGACCTGGAGCGGTTTGTCTCGCTGTTTCTGGGCGGGCCTCGCTCCAGCGACCCGCCAGACTGCCGGGCTGCGCGAGACGAATTCGACGTCGGTGCTTGGGACAAAGCGTTGAAACATTGGCCCAGGCACTATGTTGACCAGCGCAAAGCCCTGGCTGCCTACAAGAAAAAACGCAGGCCGCACCAGGCCCTTGCCGCGGTGGACAAGCGGATGAAAAGGCTTTATGTTTCCGCTGCTCAGAGCGAAATTTTCAACACGGTTCTCGCACGTCGGCTGGACTCGATAGACACTCTCTACCCCGGCGACCTGGCTTGCAAACACGACACAGGCGGGGTTTTTCTGGTCGAGGACGTCCAAGCTGAGTTGCCCCGGGCGCAGGCTGGGTTGCTTAGTCCGACCGGGCCGCTGCCGGGCTATCGCGCCAAGCTGGCCAGTGGCGAGCCAGGCCTGGTCGAGCGCGAGATTATCGACGCCGCCGGTCTCGACCTGGAACAGTTCCGCAACCTGGGCCCGCTCAAGGCTAAGGGTACGCGCAGGCCTCTGCGGTTTATTCTGGGCGAGCCTGGCATATCCGCGGGGCAGGACGGGCACGGGGACTATATCGAGCTAGCCTTCACCGCCCCGAGTGGCTGCTATGCCACGGTAGTAGTCGAGGAAATCTGCAAAAATCGCAAGCCATATACGGTGAATGACGAATGACGAAAATATCCAATGCCCATTGAACCCTCAAGCTCCAACGCCCAATAAAAAGGCCACAGATTGCACGGTTTATTTGTAGCACCCCCCCCCCCCCCCCGTGTCATTCCCGCGAAGGCGGGAATCCAGGGGTTTTGGGTGGCATGGCTACACCGCGGCTGTTTGCGGGGTAGCCATGGATGCGGATGAAAAGAATGGATTCCCGTTTTCGCGGGAATGACAGGAAAAAGAAAAGAAAAAACATGGGCGAGACGCCCACGCTACCCCCATTCGTGAAATTCGTTTTTATTCGCGCTATTCGTGTTCTGCGGTTTTTGCTTTTACTGATAACTGATAACTGACTACTGCTGTTTAATTTTTGTCGCTTTCGTTCAGCAGTTGCAGCGTGCCGGTGGTGATGTAGGCCTCGGGTATGCCCGCGTGCCAGATGGACAACATAGCTCCGAATTCATCCTCGCCGTGATACCGTTGGTCGAACATCAGGGTCAGCCCGACGTTCCACCGGGGGAACCGCCGTACGACAGTCATCCTCGTGCCGAGGTTCTGCCCGTCGTTGGTGCGGAAGTCGTACTGCTCGAAAAACGAGACGGTATATTTCTTGTTGATCTTATACTTCGCGCCGAACGTGATGGTATTGCTATCCAGCTTGTCGATGTATCTCAGACCTACATAGTAGCTCAACCTCGGGCTGCGGTCGATAGCAAAGCCCACGTTCCACAGGTCGCAATGGCCCTCGTCGAGGTCCCATTTAATGTCAGCCATGAACGCGGTCGAGTCTGATATGTTCCACAAATAATCCGCGGAAAGATAGTTCCTCGCCAGGCTATACTCTGGTCTGGAAAAGAAGTATCGCCCGTCGCTGGCAAATGTCGAAACCCTGCCCCGCTCGTCGATGCTGGAAAAATCGTCCCGGTCGAAAATGCCGACCTTGACGTTGAACCTCATCCAGTCGATGGTCTGCTGGTTCCCAGCCGGGCCTCGCTTGGTCTGCAACCGTTGGTACAACGCGAACTGCGCGCCGGTGTTCTGGTTTATGCCCTCGACCGCGCGGTCCATCTGGTACAGGTCTTCCGAGCCTGTCCCGCCGTCGAAACTGGTGAAGAAATTAGCCTCGGGCGTGATGACATGTTTGAGCTTGTTGACGTCCCAAAGCCTGCTCTTGGCGTTGTTGTAAATCCGCCAGAAGTGCATGTTCGACCGCACGCCGAACTGCGCGTAAGGCCTGACCATCGCAGCGTTGTCGCCCGGCGAGTCTGTCCAGGCGGAGAGCCTGCCTACCGCGTATGGCACTACGTTCACCGGGCCTATCGGCGTGGGCAGGGCGAGGGGTAAGTCTATTTCGTGTCTCGTGTCGAACCGGGCCATGACGTTGCTGCTGTCGAACAGGTCGTTGCGTCTATCGGCGTGCTTGCCCGAGTATCGCCAGCGACGATATTCCCACCGGTGCGCGTCGCTGCCGGCATGGAGGCGTTTTGCGCCGGTGCGAACCTCGCCGAAGTAGGTCAGGCGATTGTCCCACACAGGTTGGCCTATCAGATAAGCTGAGACGTCCGGGTACGATTCGGTCTGCGTGAGGAAGTAGTTCAGCCTGGTTTTCAGCAGAGCGGTAACCGCCCAGTTGTCGCGTTGCTTTTTGGCGTAGATAAGGTTTTCCTGCTCCTTGCCAGCCCAGAATTCGTTGCTGAAGAATTCCTGCAAGTAGTGCGGGTCGCTCAGCAGGGAAAGCTCCGCCTGGATTTGCCAGTCCCTGGGCAGAAATTCTTTGTGCCTCATCAAAAGCCGGCCGCGAGCGGTGTCTTCGATAGCTACGGTATTTTCGTCGCCGAAGTCAGCTGAGCTTGCAAAGTCCAACGCGCCGAACGCCAGGGCATAGCCGCTGTATTGTCGATTTCCCTCACGGCGTTCGTAGTCCATGTCCACACCCATCAAAGCGGCGTCGTTATACCCACTGGCTATCAGCCTGGCAGAAAAGCCATCGGGCTTGACGACGCCCAGCAGACGGAACAAGTCCCATTCCGTTTCGAGTCCGTACTCCCGCTGTCCACCACCAAAGACAGGTTGAATTTTTCGCAGCGCGGTGTGGCCTTCTTCCATGTCAACCTTGCCGACGGGACTCCAGAAAAACGGAATCCCCCGCACCGCCATCACGCCATGTTCATATTTGCCGACCAGGCGACGCTCGGAGAGCCTCTCGCCGCTCTTGTCGTACGGCGTTTCGTCTCGCACGGTGAATCTCCGGGCGCCGAAGTGGTACGTCGGCGTCTTGAAGTCGCTGGTCGACACGACAGCGTTGTAAAACTCCGTCTCTCGCATCGAGCGGATCCGGGCCTTGTCGCCCCTTATGTAGATGGGGACGTTTCGCTGGGCCTGGATAGTGCGAAAGACAGGCTTGAGGATGGTCGCGTTTTTGTCGATGAAGTCGTAATACATCGCCTTGCAGGTAATTTTCCGCTCGCCGCGGGTCATAATGACGTCACCTTCGAGGTAGACTCCGGTGATTCGTTCGCCGCTGCCGCCCATGCCCATCACTGGTGGAGCGTAGGGGATTTTTTCGCCGTTCTTATCGCCGTCCCCCAGGCCTTTGCGGGTAAAGATAACCGCGTAGTTCGCCCGCAGCTCCATGTGGTCTCTGCTGGTGTTTGGCCCCATGGAAATAAACACCTTGTCCCGCGAGACAATGATTCGCCGATTGGGGTCTTTGGGGTCTTTCTCGCCGGTAAGCCCGCCCGCGGCTTCTACGTGGACCGCCGAGATTCCAAGCTCGTCCTTGCCAGGCTTGGGGGCGATTTTTTTGGCGCGCGGGGCTGGGGGAGTTTTGGTTTGCGTTGGCTTGGCGGTTTTTTTGGCAACGGCTGCGGGCTTTTTCTTGATGTCCGAAAGTCGCTGCGGTGCTCCAGGCTCCGCTGGGGTAGCGATTTCCTCCAAGGCCACAGCGTCGCGGGCTGGGCGCTTGGCAGGGGCGGTTTTCTTTGCCGGAGCTGGGGCAGGCTTAGCCGATTTTCTGACGACCACAGCTGGGCGGGGCGGGGCAGAGCCTTTTCGCTTCCGCCAGTCGCGGGTCATCTGGGCTTCCTCTTGGCGGACAGCCAAGGCTCGCCGGTATAGCGGGAAATTTTTCAGCGACTTGGTCGAAACCCGCCCGTCCATCGAAATCCGCCCCTGAACGCGGAGCTTCACGAGCATCATCTTATCGCTCGTGCTGGACTCGGGCCCGGTAACGCTCGCGTCGCCTTCCAGATAAATAGTGATCTCGTGCTTGGCAGCCTGGCCTGAACCCTGAGACTTAACCCAAAGAACCGCCTTTTGGCCACTCACCGTCCGCTTGCCGACAACCAGGCGAAAATCGCCCGCGATAACAGACACAGCCTGGCCTTCGTCGGTGAAGGTGTTGATCTGCAAGCCTGATATCTTCGTGTCGTCCTGAAGGTACCCGCCCTGGGCGGCACGGGCCTGGGAGGCGCACATCGCCATCGCGATCGCGAAAAACATCACGCACACAGCGGGCAACCCAGCTCGATGTAGTATCTTGGTCATTCCAGCTTCCTGTCGGCTCCTTGCGGAACATATTAGATAAAATTTTCGCGCGATTGTCGACACCAAACCGCGAAGGGGCGGAACTTTTTTTCAGCCTGTTTTTTACCACAGCTGTGTATACGAAGAAAAACCCGACTCGCGCCGGGCTTCTTCGATAATGGGTGGCTGAGGGGATTCGAACCCCCGACCCCCTGGACCACAACCAGGTGCTCTAACCAGCTGAGCTACAGCCACCATTCGGGCCGGGCATTGTAACCGCACAAGCAGGCCATGACAAGGATTTATGAGCTACATTTTTTATGGCGTGCTGGATGGGTGTGCGACATAAATTTTGGGTGGGGTTAGAATGCCTTTTCAGCGAGCAGCCCTGAAAGGGCGAAACATAGAATCGTTAAAAATTTGCGCCAGCCAGAGCAAGCCAAAGATATATAGCGCCCTTTCAGGGCTAAAAACTTTGAGGCCTCCTATACCCAGGGCAACGCCCTGGGCTGATATTAGTATGTTTAACCGCTGCGGGGTAAGAAACAAAAACACATCGCCCAGCCTGGTGCCGTGGTTCTGGTCGTTGGGTGGAAATTATTATGGCATATCGTCTTGTTAACGCGTAAAATGCGTGGATTCGAAGGAGACTCGTCATGACCAAGTTATTAGAAGAAGCCTTCCAGAAAGCCAGCGTTTTGCCCGCCTCCATGCAAGATATCTTAGCCAGGGAAGTTATGGACGAGATTGTATGGGAGATGAAATGGGACAAGGAACTCGAAGACTCCTCTGACGTATTGGACAAGATGGCTCAGGAGGCGATACACGAGTTCGAACTGGGCAAGACCCAGCAGAAGGGCTTTGGGGAGCTGTGATATCCCGCCGGACAAAAACTTTTGTCGACTGTTTCGAGCGACTCCCTGACCGTGTCAAGCGAAGTGCTCAGCGTTGCTATTTGCAATAGCAGGCCAACCCCAAGCACCCAGGCTTGCACTTCAAACAAGTCGGCAAGAACCACCAAGTGTATTCAGTTCGAATCGGGATTGGCTGGCGTGCAATGGGCGTCGTGCAAAATGACAGCATTATCTGGTTCTGGGTTGGCTCTCATGCAGAGTATAATCACATTCTAAAGAAATATCGGTAGAGTCTCTAAGCCCGGTGCCGTGGTTATTTTTTTACTGATTACTGATGGCTGACTACTGATAACTTTTTTTGGAAAGGAATGTTCATTATGAAACTGGTAAGAATTTTGGTTGCGAGTGTGGCGGTAACGGTTTTTAATGTTGTCGTTGGCGGTTTGACCTGTGGCTGGCTTTTCAATTGGGTGTATAAAATCGAGCCTACCAATGTTTGGAAGCCTATGGAAGGCCCCCCCGGCGTTGTGTTCCTGGCTGGCAGTTTGGCTCTTAGTCTGATTCTGGTTCTGGTCTATGTGCTGCTTCGCAAGGGTATTCCGGGGCCGAACAGGCTTGTCAAGGGGTTGGTGTTCGGGCTTTGCGTCTGGGCGGTCGGCGTGCTGCCGGGCATGTTGTCGACATTTACATTTATGACCGTAGCGGCGACTGTGCTGATTTATTGGACGGCTTTGCTCTTGGTCGTGCTGCCATTGAAAGGCCTAATAATCGCTGCCATCTATGGGAAGTAGAACATGCCATACGATAAAATTGACCCGTTGGATATAGAGGTTCTTCCGCTTGCTGGGCGGGAGAGTTTTTTGACTATCGACGAGATAGCTCTCGACCCTCTAGCCAGGCCTGCCGCGGTGGAAGACGCCCGGCTGGCGGGGCAGATTTCGGCGCTGCGAGATCGCGTCATTGACGCTCGGCGTCGCGGGGCGTCGGTGATATTGACCTATGGCGCGCACCTTATAAAGAACGGCGGCGGGCCTTTGGTGCGCTGGCTTGTCGAAGCTGGCTGGGTTACGCATGTCGCTACGCAGGGAGCGGGGATTATCCACGACTGGGAGTTCGCCAGCCTGGGTTGTTCGAGCGAATCGGTGCGGGACAACGCCGCGGTCGGCAAGTTCGGCTCATGGGACGAAACAGGCCGAGCTATAAACCTCGCTGCCCTGGCTGGCGGTGCGGCGGGGCTGGGCCTGGGCGAGGCGATAGGCAAGTTCATCGCTGAGGATGGCTTGACCCTGCCGCAGCGTGAAACCCTGGCTGAGCAGATTCGCTCCCAGCCTGGCCATCCGCTAACCGCAGGCCGGGCTGACCTGCTAGCGGCGATGGAAACGTTTAGCCTGGCTGGGGGGGAGATTCGCGTAGCCCACCCGTACGAAAAATATTCCGTCCCAGCTGGTTGCTACAAAGCTGGGGTTCCCATGACCGTCCATCCGGGCATAGGCTACGACATTTACGTCAACCATCCGATGTTCAGCGGATCGGCCATCGGCAGGGCTGCGGGGACGGACGCCCGAGTCCTGGCCCGCAGCATCGAGGGGCTTACCGGCGGGGTTTATCTGTCAGTCGGCTGTGCTATTATGAGTCCGCAGGTTTTCGAGAAGGCCTTCAGCCTGGCTAACAATCTGCGACGCCAACGCGGCGAGGATTTTCTCCGCGACCATTACATTGGCATCGTGGATATTCAGCCCGGGGGCGATTGGGACTGGTCTGCCGGCGAGCCTCCCAAAAACCATCCCGCCTATTACCTGCGATTCTGCAAGTCGTTCTATCGCATGGGCGGGCAGGTGGACTACCTCTGCAGCGACAACCGCCTGGTCCTGGCCAACCTCATCCAGCTGCTGCGGAAATAGCTCAGTCGCCCTCGGCTGAGAATGTAGCTGAGAAAATATTGAAAGATAAAACCACAGCCGGGGGCGGCTGTGCTACACTTGAGAGCTATGAAAAACTTCCTGTCATTCAAACCCTTGTCCAAGCCTGAAAACTATAAAGGTATTGGCGTCATGGCCGTCGCTGGGATTCACGAAGCTTTGGCCCAGACGTTGGCCCGGGCGGTCCCACCTGGGTCGCGCGTAGCAGACCTGGGCTGCGGGGCGGGAGCGTTTTCTCAGCGGCTGGCTGATATGGGCTTCGATGTACTGTCGGTTGATGAGAATAACGAGGGAGTATTCCAGGCTCAAACGCCCTTTCGTCAACTCGACCTGGAAAACGCGCGCCAGATGGCGGAGTTTTGTGAGGAGTTTGCCGGGCGGTTCGACGCGGTTATCTGTGCCGAGGTCATCGAGCATGTGGAAAACCCCTGGCTGTTGGTTCGTAATATCGCTTCGCTGCTGGCTCCGGGCGGGGTTGTGATTATTTCCACGCCGAATATCGGGTCGTGGTACTCTCGGCTACGGTTTTTTCTCAATGGCAAGTTCCCGTTTTTTTACCAAGCCGACGCCGAGTACGGACACATTCACGCCCTCAGCGAGACCGAGCTGGAATTGATATGCGCCCGGGCGGGGCTGGAGGTTCAGAGCATAACCCCAGCTGGGCACCTGCCGAGACTTTGGCTCTCCGGCGGGCTCTTGACGCAACTAACCAACCTGTTGGGATTCCTGGGCTCGTTTTTCATGCAAGGCCAATGGCGGGGATTGTGTCTCATCGCAACGGCCCGAAAAGAACATACGGCGAAGAACGAATGACGAAGCCTCGAAATTCGTCACCCTATTCCCCGCTTGCCTGTTTGCCTGGCCATAGTTTTTCTCGGAGCATGGCTTGGACTTCTTTTGCTGGGGCGGCGCCGCGGGAGGCTTGCATCACTTGGCCTGTCAGGAAGCCCAGCGACTTCTCAGCCTTCTTGTCGCCGGTGCGGATTATCTCGACAGCTTGGGGATTTTTCGCGATGGCTTCGGCTACCCACGCTTCAAGTTGACCCGTGTCTGTAACCGTCAGCAGGCCCTCTGCCTTGGCCAACGCGCCGGGCTGTTGGCCTGACGTGGCCATCTTGTCGAAAATTTTCGCCCCAGCGGTGGCATTGACTTTTCCCTCAGCTAAGAGCTTGGCCAATTCCGTCAGCTGCTCTGTGCTTATCCCAATCTCGGCGATGGTACATTGTTGCTCGTTGGCCAGGGCGGCTCCGCGACCCAGCAGCAGCTTGGCGCACTGTTTGGCATCGGCTCCAGCTGTGACTGCTCCGTCCAGCAGGTCGCCCGTGGCTGCGTCCATGGTCAGCGCGTCGGCGTCCTTGAAGGCCAGGCCAAACTGCTCCACATATCGCGCCCGTCTGGCCAGGGGCAGCTCGCCGATTTCGTTACGGATAGACTCCCGCCACTGGTCGCTGACGATAACCGTCGGCAGGTCCGGGTCTGGAAAATAGCGGTAATCGTGGGCTTCTTCCTTGTCCCGCTGAAAAACCGTTCTGCCCGTCGCGTCGTCGAACCCGCGATTCTGTTTGCCTAGTTTCTCCAGCGTGAACCCCGTCGGGTCTTCTTGCCATTGGTCATATTGTCGCTGAATCTCATAGCCTACCGCGCCTTCGAGCGACCGGAAGCTGTTGAGATTTTTCACCTCGATAATCGGCGTTTTGAACACCTCGCCGTCGCGGGTAATGTGCAGGTTGATGTTAGGCTCGAACCGCATATGGCCCATCTGCATATTGGCCTGGCTGACGCCGAGCCAACGCACCAACCGTTGCATCGAGCGGGCGTAAGAGCCTACCTCTTCGACGCTGTTGAGGTCAGGCTCGGAAACTATCTCCAGCAGCGGCACGCCGGCGCGGTTCAGATCCACGCCGGTATAGCCCGGGTTGTCGTGGATATTCTTGCCCGCGTCTTCTTCCAGGTGTGCCCGCAGAATGCGGACGGTTTTGGGTTGGCCTTGGGCCAGGGGGACTTCCAGCAGGCCATGCTCGCAGAGTGGCAGGTCGTATTGACTTATCTGATAGCCTTTTGGCAGGTCGGGGTAATAGTAGTTTTTGCGATCCCACTTGGTTCGCCCGGGCACCGCGCATCCCAGGGCCAGGCCTACTTTTATCGAGTACGCTACCGCCTGGGCGTTCATCACCGGCAAGGCTCCGGGCAAGGCGGTGCAGACGGGGCAGACGTTCGTGTTAGGCTCATCGCCGAAGCGGTTCCTGCACCGGCAGAACATCTTCGTAGCTGTGTCCAGCTCGACGTGAATTTCCATACCAATTACAGGCTTAACGATATCGCTTGCGTTTACCATGTGTATCTCTCGA
>JAOZNE010000001.1:8988-35935 GCA_029933955.1 Phycisphaerae bacterium | reverse complement strand
GCGACGCTTTGGATAATTACTGCCTCGGTTGGCACGTCGCCGTGCGGGCCTTGATTGCCGGTGGAGACCTTGGCTATTTCGTCGATCACGTCCATGCCGTCGATAACCTTCGCGAAGACGCAATACCCATAGCCCTGCGGCGTTGGGCTGGCGAAGTTCAGAAAGTCGTTGTCTTTGTGGTTGATGAAAAATTGGCTGCTTGCCGAGTGCGGGTCGGGCGTCCGGGCCATAGCCAGGGTGCCGCGGTCGTTGACCAAGCCATTGGCAGCTTCGTTTTCGATATTCCCGCGCGTCGCCTTCTGCTGCATGTCCGGCAGGAACCCGCCGCCCTGGACCATGAAGTCCGGTATCACACGATGGAAAATCGTGCCGTCATAAAACTTCTCGTCAACGTAGGCTAGAAAATTGGCTACGGT
This sequence comes from Phycisphaerae bacterium, assembly GCA_029933955.1. Taxonomy (GTDB): domain Bacteria; phylum Planctomycetota; class Phycisphaerae; order SM23-33; family SM23-33; genus B1-G9. Next base: position 35,519 of record JAOZNE010000001.1, on the reverse strand, counting down.
CTTGGGCGCCTTGTCCGCGTCCAGCTCGATCGTAACAGTCCCCATGGACGTCTCCATAGTCACGACAGGATTGCTGCCTGTTGCTTGCGATTCGGTCATTTTGTTTTCGCTTCCTTCTCGATGTTCTGCCTGATTAGCCCAGCCAACTCGTCCATCCGGCCCTCGGGATACTCACCCGCGGGCCAATTGAACCGAAACGCCCCGCCGGGGAGCCTGGGGATAATATGAAAATGCACATGCGGCACGAGTTGGCCCGCGATTCGTCCGTTGTTCTGCAATACATTTACGCCCGCCGCTCCGGTAGCCAGGCCGGCTGCAGCCACGATGGCAGGCAGCTGGCTCAAAACCGCCCCAGCCCTGGCTGGAGGCATCTCGTCAATTCGTTCGTAATGATGTTTGGGGATCAGCAGCACGTGGCCTTGTGCGACCGGGCCAATATCCATAAACGCCAAGACCTGGTCGTCCTCCAGCACCTTCGTAGCTGGAATTTCGCCCGCTACGATTTTGCAAAATATACAATCCGGGTCTCGCTGCGGCGAATCCATTTTCCCGATCTCCTGACCTTCAAATCAGCCCGCAATTATACCACAAACACGCAGCCCAGCCACCTACAGCCAAGGTTTTTTCCGTTTCTTTTTTCGTATAGCACGCCCAACAAAACACACGGCCTGGACAAAAGCCCAGGCCGATATGAACCAATATAATCCGAAATCCGAAATCTAAAATCCGCGATAAAACAACCTACTCTGCGTCGTCTTTCTTTTCCTCAGCCGAGGCTGAGTCTTCAGCAGGAGCTGCTTCCTCCGCAGCTTCTTCCGCGGGGGCAACCTCTGTCGCAACTTCCGCAGCTACTGCTTCTTCCGCAATTTCATCTTCGGAAGATTCTTCCGCGGGGGTTTCCGTCTGATTAGCCATGGCTGCGTGTCGCTTGACTGCGCGTTTTTTGCGTCGCCCGCCTGGGCGTTCTTCGACATATTCGGACGACTCGTCGATCAGTTGGAGCATGACCTGCACGCCGCCGTCGCCGATGCGTTTCTCCGCCAGGCGAATGATGCGGGTATATCCGCCGGGCCTGCCGACATATCGAGGCGCGACCTCTTCGAAGAGCTTCTGCACGACGGTCTTGTCGTCGGGAACGAAGTCCTTCTCGGTCTCGTCGTAGCTGAATATCTCACGATCTTGCAGCAGCTTTATCACACGCCGGCGGGCATGAAGCGTGCCTTCCCGGGCGATGGTGATAAGCTTTTCGACGAACGGCCGAAGCTCCTTCGCCTTGGCTTCGGTGGTGCGGATCGCCCCGTGCTGAATAAGCGACGATGCCATATTACGACGCAAAGCCTTGCGATGGCTCGTCGTCCGACTCAATTGTTTTCCTGCAACTCGATGACGCATAGTTACGTTCTCTTCTTTTCAGACCAGCCCGACTAGCGGGTTTTTTAGTTTTTTTTTAATAGACGAGGCTACTTTTCGTCAGCTTCGGCGCCAGCGTCTTCTTCAACGATCTCGACGGGTTCGTCCAGGGGGACGCTCATGCCCAGGGTCATGCCCATGTCCGAAACTTTACGCTTGATCTCTCGAAGCGACGTCTTGCCGAAGCTGCGAATTTTCAACAGCTCAGCCTCGGGCAGGCTCACGAGTTGGCCTACCGTGTCGATTTTGGCCGACTCGAGACAGTTGTTCGCCCGGACGGACAGTTCCATTTCCTGGACACTCATCGAAAACTTTTTCTGCAACTCACCATCGACTTCCTGCGGAGCCTCAGCCAGGCCCGTCTCGACAATCTGCTCGCCCAGTTCGAAATACTGCACGAACGGGTTGAGATGCTTCCGCATAATCTTGGCAGCTTCGACCATAGCCATCTCCGGCGTGGTTGTGCCATTGGTCCAAACTTCCATGACCAGGCGGTCGTAGTTTGTCTTTTGGCCAACGCGAGTGTCGGTGGTGGTGTACCGCACGCGAGTTACCGGCGAGAAAAACGCGTCGACGTGAACCACGCCGAGTTCCTGCTCGTCCGTCTCATCGAAAAGTTCCTCAGCTGGCACATAGCCCCGACCTGTGCGAACTTCCAACTCCATCTCGAAAGGCACATTGTCCGTCAACGTCGCGATAACCAGATCGCCATTGAGAATCTCGATCGAGGGGTCGCACTCTATCATGTCCGCTACGACAGGCCCTTTAACGTTGCTCCGAAGAGTAAGCGTCTGAGGCTCGCCCGAGTGTGATTTCACAATCAGACTCTTGACGTTAAGTATGATATCGGTAACGTCTTCCAGCAGGCCTGGCACAGAGGTAAACTCATGTCCAGCCCCGGTGATTTTGACACTCGTAACGGCTGCACCCTCCAGGCTGGAAAGCAAAATCCGCCGCAACGAATTGCCGACCGTCGTGCCAAAGCCACGCTCGAAAGGTTCCGCTGAAAACTTGCCGTACGTCGGGGTCGAAACGTCTTGATCGTTCAGCACCCGCGTCGGTAACTCCAAGCCACGCCATCGAATTCGCATTATATATTTCTCCGTCCCAATCAGATCGATTCAATTGGGTCTTTTGATTCTTTTTGGTTTTTTATTTTTTACGCAGCGTCTTAATTGTTCTCTATGCCGCTCTTGCTAACGTCGCAAGGTATACTTTCATGCCCGCCGTTGGGGCTATCGACTACAGAACTCGACGATGAAGTTTTCTTCGACCGGGAGCATCACGTCATCACGGGTTGGCAGAGCTACGACCTCGCCGATGAGTTGGCTCATGTCCAGCGTCAGCCAATTCTGCAGGCGAGGCTCGCCCATTTCTTCCAGCCTGTCCCGGATGAGCTTCTGCGAACGCTCGGAGGGCTTGACGGACAGCTTGTCGCCAACGCTGACCTGATAGCTGGCGATATTCACGCGACGACCGTTGACGTAAACGTGCCCGTGGGCAACGGTCTGCCTGGCTGCGGGCCGAGATGGAGCCATACCCAGCTTGTAAACCACGTTGTCCAGCCGGCGTTCCAGCAGGCTGAGCAAGACCGCGCCGGTATTGCCCTTGATGCTCGCGGCCTTGTGATAATAGTTCATAAACTGCTTGTTCCGCACGCCGTAATATCGCTTGACCTTCTGCTTCTCTCGCAAACGAACGCCGTAATCGCTAAGCCTGCCGCGTCGCCAGTTGTGCTGCCCGGGCGGCGTGTCAAGCCTGCGCTCGCTCTTGCCGTTGACCGAACGGATGCCTTTAAGCATCAGGTTCACACCTTCGCGTCGGCTGAGTCTATCTGTCGGACCTGTGTAACGTCCCATTTATCGTTGCTCCTTGTAAAACCGCGACTAGACGCGGCGTTTTTTCCTGGGCCGACATCCGTTGTGTGGAATCGGCGTAACGTCTTCGATGGACAGCACCTTCAGCCCCGCAGCCTGGAGAGCCTGAACCGCGCCTTCCCTGCCGCTGCCTGGGCCTTTGACAAACACGTCCACTTCGTTCATGCCCATCTTCCGGGCCTTGTACGCGACGGATTCCCCTGCCCGGCTGGCTGCGAAGGGCGTGCTCTTGCGCGACCCTTTGAACCCGCCGACGGAACCAGCGGACTCGGTACACAACACGTCGCCGTTGGGGTCGGTTATGGTTATCCGCGTGTTGTTAAACGTGGCACTGACATGGGCAACGCCGCGAGCGACATGCCGACGCACTTTCTTGGTTTTACGTGACTGGGCCATAATTTATCGCATCTCCTTGACTGACTTTTTCCCAGCGACAGTTTTGCGAGGGCCTTTGCGGGTGCGGGCGTTGGTCTTGGTACGCTGGCCCCGCACGGGCAAGCCTCGGCGATGACGCAAGCCTCGGTAGCAGGCAATGTCCCGCAGACGGGCAATGTGCTGCTGCGTCTGCCGGCGAAGGTTGCCCTCGATTACATAATCGTTGGTCAACAAGCCTGCTATCTGCGAAAGCTGATCTTCCGTCAAGTCCTTAGCCTTGACGGTGTCTTCAATGCCGAGGTTCTTGCAAATATCCTTGGCAAACTTCGGGCCTATCCCGTGAATGTATCGCAATGCGATCCAGACGGGCTTATCGTTCGGAATGTCTACACCTGCCACACGTGGCATACGCGTTCTCCTTGTCGGGCCTTTTTATTTCCCGACGTTCTCTGTTGGTTTTCCATTGCCCGCCCGCACAATACTGTTTGCCAGGCCGGTGCAACGACAAAGTTATCCCTGACGTTGCTTATGCTTCGGGTTCGTACAAATCACGCGCACCACGCCCTTTCGGCGGATGATGCGACAATGTTCGCAAATCTGTTTTACCGATGATCGTACCTTCATAATACACCTCAATTTTGCCGCAATTTACCAGACATCGTTATTTTGAATTTTGGTAATTTGTATTTGTTTAAAATTTCGTATTTCGTGTTTGCTGTAATCTTATGTTAACACTCGCACGCCGTGTTCATCGACCGCCAAGGTATGTTCCCAGTGGGCCGAGGGCTTGCCGTCGGTCGTTACCACAGTCCAGCCATCGTCGCTCATCCGCACTTTGCGTGAGCCAAGGTTTACCATCGGCTCGACCGCAAGCACCAGCCCAGGCCGAAGCGATATGTCCCGCGAGCAAAGCTCTTTCGAAACATAATTCGGCACCTTCGGATCTTCGTGCATGCCCTGGCCTATGCCATGGCCTACAAATTCCTCGACCACCGAAAAGCCCTGACTTCGGACATAGTCCTGCATCGCCCGAGCTACCGCCGACCACTTACCGCCCGGGCGGGTGTGCTCGACAGCCAACTCCAACGCGTGGGCTGTCACGCGAACCAGCTTCTGCACGTCCGGGTCGACCTGGCCTACCATAAACGTCCGAGCTGCGTCGCCGCACCAACCTGCCAACTCCACGCCAAAATCAACGCTAACGATGTCGCCGTCGAGAATCTTCCGTTTGGAAGGTATCCCGTGGACAACCTCTTCGTTGATCGACACGCAAATAGCTCCGGGGAAAGGCCCAGCCTTGCCCCTGCCCGGCACACCTTTAAACAGGCAAGCCGCGCCGTGGGCCTGACAAATCCGTTCTGCCTCGGCATCCAATTCTTCAGTTGTCATACCGACAGCGATTATCTCGCCAAGCCGGTCCAATGCTTCCCGGACAATTTGTCCAGAAGCGTACATCTTCTCAATCTGATCCGCGGTTTTCAGTCGAATAGCCATGCGAACCTAACTCTGCCAAGTTGTCAAAGCCCGGGCCATCGACTCGGCAACCTCGTCCGGGCTACGCATGCCGTCAACCTCAACCACCGCTGCGGTCCCGCCATCGCGATAATACGCGATGACAGGCTCGGTCTGCTTCTTATATGTATCAAGCCGTTGGCGGACGACGTCTTCTTTGTCGTCTTCCCGCTGAACAAGTGGCTCGCCGGTTTCGTCGTCCACACCTTCAACCTTGGGCGGCATATATTTTACATGATATATCCTGCCAGTCGACTCGCAACTCCGCCGGCCTGTTATCCGCTCGACAATCGCGTCGTCGTCAGCAGTAATAATCACCACGCCATCCAGCGGCAAGCCTGCCTGGCCCAGCGTTTCGTCCAAGGCTTTCGCCTGGGCAAGGGTCCGCGGAAAACCGTCCAGCAACAACCCGCCGGAAACAGCTGCGATAGCCTTGGCCATCATCTCCACGACAATATCGTCCGGCACCAGTTCGCCCCTGGCCATGATGCCCGACAACCTCTGACCAAGCTCACTGCCCGATGCTTTTTCCGCGCGAAAAATATCGCCGCTGGAAAGGTGCTCCAAGCCAAACCTCTCGACGAGCATTTTCGCCTGCGTTCCCTTGCCAGCTCCGGGAGGTCCCATCAATACTATTCGCATCAGCGGGCTCCCTTGATTCTGCTGCTGCCGCCGAGGAATCCGCCATAGTTACGCATAACCAGGTTCGCCTCGATCCGCTGCACCAGATCCAATGTTACCGAGACCATAATCAGCAAGCCCGTGCCGCCCAGGAAGCCGGAGATTCTAAACGGAATGCCCATCTTCGTCGCAATAACGGTCGGCAGCACCGCGATAATCGCCAGGAAAGCTGCACCGCAATATGTAATCCGCTCCATCACGCGCTCGAGATACTCCGCCGTCCGCTTGCCCGGACGCAGGCCCGGCACGAAGTGTCCCATATCACGGAGCTGGTCAGCCATGTCCTTAGGCCGAAAGTTCACCGTCGTCCAGAAATATGAGAAGAAGAATATCATCGCGACGTAAATCAGCGTATAGCCAAACGAGCCTTGCTCGAATATCTGCACCAGCGTTCGCGTAATTTCATTGTGCCACGTGCGGTTCATCCAGCCTGTCAACACGCCCGGGAAAATCATCAGCGACGATGCGAAAATGATGGGCATGACCCCGCCATGATTCACTCGCAACGGCATGTAGTGTCGTTGCCCGCCATAAGTCCGTCGGCCTCGGGTTTGCTTTGCCTGCTGAATGGGGATTCGCCGTTGGCCCTGTGTTATAAGGATAGCCCCAGCTACGACGAACACGAACGAGAAGGCGAGGAATACTATTTTCTCCAGGCCAATGCCACTGCCCGTGCTGGTCAGCGACGGATTGGCCCGCATCACCAGCTCTTGTATCGCGCCAGGCAAACGCACGACAATGCCAGCCATAATCAGCAAGCTAATGCCGTTGCCAATGCCATATTCGTCAATTTGCTCGCCAAGCCACATCAGAAACAGCGTCCCAGCGGTCAGGCCTACCACGCCTGCGACGAACACCAGATACGAGCCTGCGTACTCGGGATAGATAAGTCCCTCGCCACCGGGCAGGCTGGCGGTCATCATGTATCGCATCCAGAAAACAGCCTGGACGAGGCACAGGGCGACGGTTGCATAGCGGGTATATTCCTGGATTTTCTTGCGACCTGCCGGGCCTTCCTTCTGCAATTTCTCCAGGGCTGGGACAACATTGCCCAGCAGCGTGAAGATAATCGAAGCGGAAATGTACGGCATGATACCCAGGCCAAACAGCGTACTCTGCCGCAGGCTGCCGCCAGTGAACATGCTGAAGTATTCCATAGCCTGGCCAAAAATACCACCCTTTTGCTGGTTCTCCGCCAACTGCCGCAAGGCGTCCTGGTTGACCGCCAAAAGCGGCACGTGGAATCCGATACGATAAATCGCCAGCAGCGTCAGCGTGAAGACTATCTTGCCCAGCAGTTCCGGCACAGCGAAGATATTGCCCAAAATACGTTTAACATTCGAGTCTGCCCAGAGTGCGTAGTAGTAGATGCCCAGCACGAGCAGAGCAGAAGCTATCATAATAACCGAGCCAACAGCTCCGCCGGACTCTGCGTCAACAACCGCCCCTGCCCCTGCTTTGAGGGCTAAAATACCCAAAACCCCGCCCCCAGCCAGGTGCACCGCGACGCTGCCCAGCACAGCACCGACTCCTATGCGGAACAAGTCGAAAGCCTCGACCTTACGCAGCAGGAAATAAATCCCCGTCAACAGGACCAACAGCCCAGCTGCTACCTGCACAGGTTCCCTGGCCTCGGCGGACAGGAAGTGTCCCGCACTCATCCAAAGCCCGACAAGAATAAACAACACGCCTGCCAAAAATTTTGTTATTCGCAATCCCACGAATAAAATTCCTTTTGATTAGTTGATCAGTTGACTGGTTGATTAGTTGACTGGTAAAAAAATCACAAACTAACATCCATACAATGTCCCGCTGACCTTACCAGTTAACCAGTCAACCAGTTAACCAGCCTACCAGCCTATGCTTCTTCCACACTGCCGCCAGCCTGGGCTATCTTCTCCCGAGCACTGGCGGAAAATTTCGATGCCACTACCGTGAGCTTCTTGCTCAAATCCCCATTGCCGAGGATTTTTATCGGCCCAGCCGGGTCGTCCACCAACTTGAACGCCTTGAGCGACTCGCCATCGACACGAGCACCCTCTTCAAACTTGTCCTGCAAGGCCGCCAGGTTGACAATCTGAAACTCCTTGCGGAAGTTCACATTGTTGAACCCACGCTTTGGAATCCGCGAGATCATCGGGGTTTGGCCACCTTCGTAGCCCAGGCGTCGCTTGGCACCGGCCCGCGAGCCATAACCCTTATGACCACGCCCTGCGGTCTTGCCATTGCCCGAGCCTATCCCGCGACCGATACGCTTGCGTCGCTTGTGCTTACCCGCAGCTGAAAGTATTTCGTCCAACTTCATTATACTTCGACTCCTCGCAGCTCGCTGATGGTCTTGGCCGAGCGAAGCTGTTTCAATGCGTCCATGCCCGCCTTCAGCAGGTTCTTCGGACTGGTCGAACCGTAGGCTTTGCTCAGGAGGTTATGCACCCCAGCCAACTCAAACAGCGGGCGGATTTTCTTGCCCGCGATAACGCCCGTACCGTCCGAAGCCGGCACAAGCCTGACGCTCGACGCGCCAGAACGACCCAGCACCAGGTGCGGTATCGTGCTGCCGCGGAGAGGCACTTCGATCATGTTTTTGATCGCGTCGGACTTGCCCTTCTCTACCGCGTTGGGCACTTCGTTGGCCTTGCCATAGCCCACACCGACCTTGCCGTTGCGGTCGCCCACAACCACCAAGGCTGCGAAGCTAAAACGCCTGCCACCTTTGACTACCTTCGAACAACGATAAATTTGAATGACGCTGTCTTCCAGACCGCCTTCATTCTCGTAATCGTCGCCTTTTTTTCTGTCTTTCCGCTGGAACGCCACAGGCTGCTCCTTCTTTCTTCAACATATCACGGACACCAGGCCCGCTGCAGATGTTTCAACAAAAAAATCTAGAATTCCAAGCCACCCTCGCGGGCAGCATCTGCCAACTCCTGCACCCGACCGTGGAACGGATAGCCGTTGCGGTCGAATACAACCTTCTTTATACCCTGCTCGACAGCCCGGGACGCAATGGTCTGACCTACGACTTTCGCAGCAGCCCTGCCGCCGGGCGAAGCACCCAAATCGGGGGCTACGTCCTTGCGAACCGTCGATGAGTCCACCAGGGTCTTGCCCGCTTGGTCATCGATAATCTGGGCGTAGATATTCTTGTTGCTGCGGAACACCGTCAGCCTGGGCCTTTCGGGCGTACCTATAACTCGTTTCCGCACATGCTTCTTGCGGCGGAGGCGTCTGTTAATTCTTTTCGTAATCGGCTTCATCGTTTTGCTCTGCTTTTATCCGTTTTGTTTTCTGGTTGTTCTGACACTGACAGGCCCAATTAGGCCCCGCCACCTGCGAAGGCCTTGCCGACCTTCCTGCGGACATATTCGTCGGCGTATCGAACGCCCTTGCCTTTATAAGGTTCCGGCGGCCTGGTTCGGCGGCACTTGGCGGCAAACTCGCCGACCGCCTGCTTGTCGATACCCTTGACGGTAAACTTGGCCGGGTCCGTGTCGCCACGGGCCTGAGGGGTTTGAATGTCTATAGTTACCCCAACTGGGATATCCAAAATCTCGGGGTGACTTTTGCCGCAGGTTATCGTCAGCGTTTGGCCCTGGACAACCGCGCCATAGCCAACGCCGTAGACCTCGATTTTTTTCTCGTATCCCTCGCTAACGCCGATGACCATATTGGCAATCAAGCTGCGGGTCAGACCATGGATAGCCTTGGAGAATCTCTCCTCGTCCTGCCTCTCGACGACGACCAGGCCATCCTGCACCTTGACGTCCATCTCGGGGCGGAAGGTAAAGTTCAACTTACCCAACTTGCCCTCGACGTTCACCGTCTTGCCAGCTACGTCTACCTTGACGCCTGCGGGGATATCTATCGGTTTTTTTCCAATTCTCGACATAATTATACCTTAAATCGTGTACCTTCCCGTAGCCTAGCTGACCACCGCGAGTACTTCGCCGCCGACGTTTTTCTCGCGGCATTCCCGGTCCGAAAGCACGCCATGGCTAGTCGATACGATCGACACGCCCAGCCCATTGAGAGGCCTGGGCAAATCGCCCACGCTTTTGTAGACCCGACATCCCGGCTTGCTTACGCGGTCAACCTGCGTTACCACGTCTTCGCCCATCGGGCCATACTTTAGATAGATCCGCAGCATTCCCTGCTTCTGGTCTTCAATCCGCTGAAAGTCGTCGATGTAGCCTTCGGATTTCAGCACGCGACACAGGCCTTGACAAATTTTCGACGCACGGACGTTCACAACTTTGTGTCGCGAACGCAGTGCGTTGCGGATGCGTGTCAGCATATCGGCAATAGGATCGGACATACTCATATTTGTTGCTTCCTTCCCAGCCCGTTCGGGCCGGAACCCAAAAAGTTATGGGCGATTTTCTGTCGTGCGTATTCGACGCACAAAACCTTCACTGTTATTTCCTGCACTTTTTTGCAAGTAGCGGGCCTACCAACTAGCTTTCTTCATGCCCGGGATAAGGCCATCGTTGGCCATCTTCCGCAGACAGATACGACAAATCTTGAACTTGCGGTATACGCTTCTGCCTCGCCCACAGAGCTGACAACGCCTGATCTGTCGGGTCGGGAACTTTGGTTTTCTTTGGGCTCGCGCCAAATGTGCTTTAGTAGCCATGGAGTCAAATATCCTTCTGTTAGCTTTCCCTGAAGGGCATGCCCAACATGGTCAGTAATTCCTTGGCCCCTTCGTCCGTCGCGGAAGACGTCTCGAAAGCCAGGTTCATGCCTTGTGTAAATGTTATCGTCGCCGGGTCGATTTCCGGGAATACCGACTGCTCGACCAGGCCCATATTGTAATTTCCTCTGCCGTCAAACCCAGAAGGGTTCAGACCTCGGAAGTCCTTCACTCGCGGTATCGCGATGGAAACCAGGCGGTCGAGAAACTCGAACATCCGCGGGCCGTGGAGAGTAACCTTCAAGCCCACGTTCATACCTTCGCGGAGCTTGAAGTTACTGACCGACTTCTTGGCTCGCATGATGATAGGCCTTTGGCCCGCGATAAGCGCCAGCTGTTTGCTGGCCGTCTCGAACTTGGCCTTTTCCTGATTAGCATCGCCCATGCCCATGGAGATAACGATTTTTTTAAGTTTCGGTATCGCCATCGCCCCACAGCCCAGTCGCTCTTTCAGAGCCGGGCTTATAGTCGTTTTATATTCTTCGTGCAATCTCGCCATTGGCTTGTCCTACTTTTTTGCCTTGGTTACCATGCCCAACGACTTGCCGCTCTTGCGGGCGAATCGTTCCTTGCCGCCATCTTCACCGATGCGGAACCCAACCCTGGTGGGCTGAGATGTTTCCGGGTCGACCGGCAAAACGTTCGAAATATGGACGGGCATTTCCTTTTGAATCCTGCCGCCTTGCGGATGTTTTTGGGAAGGCCTCATGTGCCTGTACACACGGTTGAGTCCCTGGACGAGAACCTTGTCGCTGTCGGGATATACCCGCAGGACTTCGCCTGTTTTTCCCTTGTCATTGCCCGCTATGACAACGACCATATCGCCTTTTTTCACATGCTGGGCCATAGTCTTAAACCACCTCCGAAGCAAGGGAAACAATTTTCATATAGTTCTTTTCCCGCAACTCCCGGGCAACAGCTCCGAAGATACGCGTCCCTCGCGGGTTGCCGTCTGCGTCAATAATGACCACAGCGTTGGTATCGAATCGGACATAGCTGCCGTCGTTGCGACGCACCGGATATTTGGTGCGAACGATAACGCATCGGACAATCTCGCCCTGCTTGATATCGCTAGCTGGGATAGCCTTCTTCACCGAGCAGATTATCACGTCGCCAAGTGCGCCCGAGCGGCGGGTAAGCCCACCCTTGCGGGTCGTCGAGCCACCCAATACCCGAATGCAACCCACAATGCGGGCGCCGGAATTGTCAGCTACGTCCAGTCGTGTTTCTTGTTGAATCACTGCAATACACCTCTGGGAATTACACAGTCTCGCCCTGGGCCTGCCGCACTACGCGGAGAAGCCGATGGGCCTTGGTTTTGCTCATGGGTCGGCATGGAACTACTTCCACCAGATCGCCTACCCTGGCCTTGCTGTTCTCGTCATGGACGGACAACTTTGTCCGATGACGAACGTACTTACCGTAACGCGGATGCCTGATAAGATTGTCCAGATGGACAAGCACAGTCTTCTCGCCGCAAATCGACCGAACTTGGCCTACCTGCGTGCCATGCACTTTCGCGACGGTCTTGTTGGTTTCTATTTCACCAGTCATGGAACCTCTTTCCACTCTACTGCCAGCTATTATCTATTGCCTGTCAAGAGTCCACAGATTTCACGGATTGAAAAGGGATTTCACGGTTTTTTTTTGATTAAAAAATAATCAGTATCAGTGTAATCTTTTTAAAAATCCGTGTAATCCGTGGACCGCTGTTTTTGCCTATTGCCTATTGCCTATTGCCTATTTGCCTATGACACCGTCGCCAGAGCCTGTTGTTGCCGGGCGTTAATCTCCGTCAGTATACGGGCGATATTTTTTTTCGCGTCGGTTAGCATAACCGGATTTTCCAGCTTCTCGGTTACAGCCTGGCTTCTCAGGTCGAAAAGATGCCGACGCTGATTCGTCAGTTCCGTCTGCAGTTCTTCGTCCGATAATTGTCGTATTTCTTTGCTTTTCATGGTGTCTCGCCTTACAGGCCATGCCTTCTGTTGATCATGCGACAATGGTAGGGCATCTTGTTCGCTACGCGACGCAGGGCGCCCTTGGCCAACTCTTCCGTCACGCCGCCAATTTCGTATATCACCGTGCCGGGCTTGACGACCGCGACCCAATGCTTCGTTTCGCCCTTGCCCTTGCCCATGCGGGTTTCAAGGGGCTTGCCACTGATGGGCTTGTCCGGAAAAATCCGAATGTAGACCTTGCCTTCGCGATGAAGGTAGTGCGTCGCTGCAACTCGACCAGCCTCGATCTGCCTGGCGGTTATCCAGCCTGGCTCGAGCACTTGCAGTCCATATTCTCCAAAAGCTACCGCATTGCCGCGTGTCGCGTTGCCGCGTATCTTTCCACGCATCTGCTTGCGGTGCTTGATTCTCTTTGGCATCAAAGGCATTGTTGTATATCCTTATTCCTACGCTTGTTCCGTATTTTCCTGGCCAGTCTCAGCAGGAGCTTCCGCCGCTACTGCAACTTCCGCCTGGGCCGGGGGAGCTTTGTCGCCCCTGCCTCTGCCATTGCCGCCACCACCGCCGCTGCCGCCGCCTGGGGCTCCGCCGCCGACTCGTTCACGGCGTCTGCGGGCGCGGGTGCGACCCTGGTTGTTCTCTCGCTGCAACGCAGCCAGTTCTTCTTCGCTGGGCTGCTCGCCGAAGATACCGCGATAAATCCAGACCTTTACGCCAATAACGCCGTAGGTGGTGAAGCACGGGATATACCCGTAATCCACATCGGCTTCGAGCGTATGTAACGGGACGCTGCCCAGCGTGATGCTCTCGGATCGGCTCATCTCAGCTCCGCCAAGTCGGCCTGAGAGCTGAATTTTGATGCCCTTGGCACCAGCCTGCATCGCACCTTCTGCCCGCTGCTTCATCGTCCGGCGGAAACTCGACCGCCTCTTCAGCTGTTCGGCTATGCCGTCGCCGACGAGCTTTGCGTCCAGCTCTGGGCTGCGAACCTCTACTATATTTATGTTCACCCGGCGATTGGTCATGTTCTCCAGGGCGTTTTTCAGTTTGTCGACCTCGGCACCCTTCGGGCCTATAACAATACCAGGTCTGGCTGTCTTGAGGATAACCTTTACTTCCTCGCGGGTTCGCTCGATCTCCACCGCGGTAATTCCCGCGTGTGGCGGTTCGCGGTCGCCCTGGCTGTCGTCCTTCTTCAATCTGGACAGGTAAGTCCTTATTGCCTGACGCTCTGCCGGCGGGATGGAAGATACCCGCTGACGGTTCAGCCTGGCGTCGATGAACCGACGAATCTTCTCGTCCTCGACAAGGAACTCGCCGTAGTTGCTCTTGGGGGCGAACCAGCGACTTTTCCAGCCGATCGTTACACCTGTGCGAAACCCAATTGGATTAACCTTCTGACCCATAATTGCCTCTAATCCTCAGATACAGCCACGCAAATGTGACTTGTCCTTTTGAATATATTGTGCGCCCTGCCACGGTCTTTCGGACGAAACCGTTTTATGGTAGGCCCTTCGTCCACGCGAATTTCCTGGACATAAAGCTGTTCCAGATTGGCCTCAGCCTCGTTGGCACTGGCAACGGCGCTGGTGAGCACCTTCGCCAACATCCCAGCTGCGCGGTTGTGGGTAAACTTCAGAACGTTCAGCGCGTCCTGAACGTCCCGCCCGCGAACCATGTCCGCAATCAGCCTGACCTTGCGGGGGGCGATCCGGGCAAATCTATGTTTTGCATTCCAAGCCATCGTTTTTTACGCTCCCGATGCACTGGGCCTGTGGCACCTTGGCCAGGCCCTGTTTACTTTTTCCCGCCACTGTGGCTTCGGAACATTCTGGTCGGGCTAAACTCGCCGAGCTTATGGCCTACCATGTCCTCAGTTACGATGACGTTATTAAATACCTTACCATTATGAACCTGAAAGGCCTGGCCTATGAACTCCGGCACTATCGTGCACGCCCGGGCCCATGTCTTGATGGGCTGGCGATTGCCAGTGTCCTTGGCAGCCACTACCTTGCGGTAAAGCTTCTCGTCTACGAAAGGGCCTTTTTTTGCACTTCGCGTCATATCTCTATACCCTCAGGGTTACAGCACCAGTTGGCCGTCCCGCTTGTTTCGGCGGCGACGGATTATCATTTTGTTCGAACCTTTACGTTTGCGACGGGTTTTCCCGCCCTTGCTCAGCTTGCCAGTCGGCGAGCAAGGCTGCCTGCCGCCGGCCCGACGACCCTCGCCGCCACCCATCGGATGGTCGACCGGGTTCTGGGCTGTGCCCCGAACGTGAGGCCTTCTGCCAAGGTGTCTCTTGCGACCAGCCTTGCCCAGGCGAACCGACATGTGCTCCAGGTTGCCAAGTTGGCCTATCGTCGCGCGACATTTGCTGTTGACGATACGCATTTCGCCGGAAGGCAGAACCAGCGTAGCTTTGCTGCCCTCGCGGGCGACCAGTTTGGCAGTACCGCCTGCGGTGCGAACCATCTGCCCGCCCCTGCCGATGGTCAGCTCGATGTTGTGAATGTCCAGGCCCATCGGAATTTTCGAAAGAGGCAAGCTATTGCCAACCCTGGGCTCGGCATCCTGGCCCGAGTAAACCTTTTGGCCTACTTTCAAACCCAACGGAGCCAACATATAACGCCTCTCGCCGTCTTCATATTGAACCAGGGCGATGTTGCATGTGCGGTTGGGATCGTACTCTATCGAAAGAACCTCTGCGGGGCATTCGTCTTTGTTGCGTTTGAAGTCGATGAGGCGATACCGCCTCTTATGGCCTCCGCCTCGGAATCGGCTTGTTATCTTGCCGCTGTGGTTCCGCCCGCCAGTTTTCTTCAGCGGACGCAGCAGCGACTTCTCGGGCTTGTCGGTGGTTATATCCGTTCGGATATTCACCGACGAGTTCCGCCGTCCCGCACTGGTTCTTTTGTATACTTTAATGGGCATAACTATTACCTTTTATCCATGTAATTCGCTTCTACAAATGCAACCACTCACAGCTACGCGAAAATTTACCATAAAGCACATGAAGTTGTGTGAAAACTATCCCGATAAATCGAGACAAAAAACTTGCTTCATGTTCTTTGCGTTCTATGCGTTCTTTCGCGGTAAATTTTTTGTTTTTTCTCGTTCTAAAAGTGTTCTATACGGTGGTCCGGGTGCAGCACGACGACCGCCTTTTTCCAATGTTTCGTTTTACTCATGGTTCTGCCGGTCCGCCTGGGCTTGCCCTTTCGGCCTGCGGTGCGGACGTCCACAACCTTCACGTCGTAAATCTTCTCGATCGCCTGTTTAATCTGCGTCTTGTTCGCAGCGGGGTTCACCTCGAAGGGATACGCGTTGAGCGCCTCAGCCTGGAAAGTGCCCTTCTCAGTAACCAACGGGCGAACCACTATGTTGTAAATTTCGTCTTTCACGGTTTACTTCTCCTGCCCGCAGAGAGCCTTCATCGCCTCGGAGGTAATAATCATCTTCTGGCGGGTAGCTACGTCGTAAGCGTTTAGCTCCTCGGTAATCCGAACCATCAGGTCCGGGATATTCCGGGAAGAAAGATACACGTTGTTGTCTCGTCCAGCCAGGGCCAAGAGACACGAACGATTTATTTCCAACTTCTTCATAAGCCCAGCCAACTTGGCGGTCTTGGGCTGTTCGACAGCCAGGCCGTCGACAATGCAAATGTCCTGGCCAATTATCTTGGCAAGGATCGCGCTTCGCAGGGCAGCCTGTCGCATCTTCTGCGGGAAACGCTTTGTGAAATTGCGAGGCTGTTTTGCGAAAGTGCTGCCGCCGCCACGCATCAGGTTTACCTTGCGATTACCATGGCGGGCATTGCCCGTGCCCTTCTGGCGATACATCTTATGCATCGTGCCGGCTATCTCGCTCCGGCCCTTGGTCTTGGCACTGCCCTGCCTGCGGTTGGCGTGATATGTTACTACCGCCTGCTTGACCAGATCGACGTTTACCTGCTCGCCAAAGGCTTCGCCCGAGACCTTGAAGGTGTCGATTTGCTTGCCGTCTGTGTTGTATATCGGGACTTCAAACATGTCCATATCACCTCTGGCCGACTAGGCCTTGACCTTTGCCGTCTTGGATTTTTTGATCGTTACCAACCCGCCGTTGGCACCGGGAATCGGGCCTTTTATCATCAGCAGATTATTTTCCTTGTCTACCGCGATTAGCTTATGCTTTCGGCTGGTTACCTTCACCGCACCCATGTGCCCAGCCATCCGCTTGCCCTTTTTAATCTTGCCGCCTCTGCCGAGGTTGGTGGCATGGCCGTTGATCGAGCCGGGACTACGGTGCCTTCTCTTGACGCCGTGGCTAGCCTGCTGGCCGCCGAAGCCATGACGCTTCATGCCACCTGCGAAACCCTTGCCTTTGCTCGTGCCAACGACGTCCACAAACTGAACTTCATCGAACACATCCACAGCCAGCTGGGCTCCAAGCTCAATGCCCTCGTCCGCGGCGTCCATGCGAAACTCCCGCACAAACTTCTTGGGCTTGGCGTCAGCCTTGGCAGCGTGGCCTATGGCAGGCTTGGCTGCCCGATGGGCCTTGACGTCGCCCAGGCCGATCTGCACGGCATCGTAGCCATCCGTCTCGTCCGTCTTTAGTTGCAGCACAGTGCACGGGCCAGCCTGGACAACCGTTACCGGATGCAGCACACCAGCTTCGTCGTACACCTGCGTCATGCCTATTTTTTTACCGAGTAGTGCCGGTATCATCTTATCACCTGACTAAGCCTTGATCTTGATAAACACGCCAGCCGGTACGACCAGGCGGTTGAGCGCCTCAATCGTCCGAACGGTCGGCTCATAAATGTCGACAACTCGCTTATGCGTCCGCATCTCGAACTGCTCACGCGACTTCTTGTCAACGTGCGGGCTACGAAGCACAGTGTATCGCTCTATTCGAGTCGGAAGCGGTATCGGGCCACAAACCCTCGCACCGGTTCGCTCGGCATGCTCGACTATGTCCTTGGCCGAGCCGTCTAACGCGCGGTGGTCGTATGCTTCCATCCGTATTCTAATTTTGTCATGATCCATGGAGATCGGTCTCCGCTACACTTTTTACTGTTGCTGGTTAACTCTAGCTGTTCGTTTCTCTATCTCAAAATTCAGAGCCTCATATAGTTACACAAACCAGATGCATTGTCAATCAGCTATTTCCAATTTTTCAATTTTTTTCTCAGCCAATCATTCACTGCAAATAATCTCGCTGCAAAACACAAAACTCACTATGAAGCACATGAAGAGCATGAAGTTTTTTTGTTTTTTGTTTCTTTTTTTTCTTTTTTTTCTTTTTTCACGCAGTGGGTAACCATATTCGGCAACCCATGGCTACCCTGCAAACAACCGCAGTGTCCCGATGTATCGGGATGCCACCCAACAAACACTTCTATTCTGTCATAACTTTTCAAAATTTATCGAAAGACCGTGAACGGTTCTTTTTATTTCTAAAAAATCTTCAAGACCTTCATGGTCTTCACGGTAAAAAACACGTCTAGAAAAACTGCATTATTTTCTCCGCTACATGGGCTGGAGCTGGGGCATAGGAGTCTGGCTCCATGCTGCTCGACGCCCGGCCTTGGGATAGCGACCGCACCTGGGTCGCATAGCCAAACATCTCCGCCAGGGGCACCTTGGCGGTTATCTCACGATACTTGCCCCGCGGAGCCTGGCCCGTAATAACAGCCCGACGCGCAGTCAGGTCGCCGGTTATCGCGCCGAGATAATCGTCCGGCGTCGATACGCTCAGCGACATTATAGGCTCGAGAAACACGGGGTTGGCCCGCTGCGCTGCGTCGTTGAACGCCATGACAGCAGCTTGGGCAAAGGCCATCTCGCTGCTATCCACGGGGTGCTCCTTGACGCCGATGAGACTTATTTTGACGTTCCGCATCGGATAACCCGCCAGGGTTCCGCTCGTGGCTGCGTCGCGGACACCTTCCTCGATAGCGTGCAGAAATTGCGACGACACCTGGTCGCCGTGCAGCTCGTTGACGAAGGCGATAGATGCTTCCTCGTCGGCTGGCGTAAAAGATTCGACCCGCAACTTAACCTTGGCAAATTGGCCTCGCCCGCCAAGCTGACGGTCAACGGTAATCGACGCCTCAGCCGAGCCTAGCACGGTCTCTTTATAGGCAACGCGAGGCTTGCCGACCTTTATCTCCAGCTTCAAGTCGCGAACCATCTTGTTGCGAACAATCTCCAGATGCAACTCGCCCATGCCGGATATCACAGTCTGGCCCGTCTCGGCATCGTAACTGTAACGGAAACTCGGGTCCTCGCGCTTCAGCACATCCAGCGCGTCGATGAGATCTTGCTTGTCGGCGTTTGTCCTTGGCTCGATGGACATGGAAATCACAGGCTCGGGGAAGTCCAGCTTTTCCAGCACAATCGGCGCCTTCGTGTCGCACAGCGTGTCGCCGGTGATGCTGTTCCGCAAGCCTACGAAAGCTACGATATCCCCAGCGGAAGCTTCGTCACGGGCGTTGCGCTGCTTGGCGTGCATCTCCCAAATTCGACTAAGGTTTTCCTTGCGACCTTGCGTGCTGTTGAATACGCGAGTACCAGCCTTTATCGTGCCGCTGTAAATTCGCGCAAAATTCAAATCGCCATGGCTGTCGGACGTAATCTTGAAAACCAACGCACTGAAAGGCTCTGCGGGGTCGCACTTTCGCTCCAGTTCCTTGTCGCTGGTGAGCGACTCGTGGCCAACCACGGGCGGCACATCCAGCGGGCTTGGCAAGTAGCGGATAATCGCATCCAACAGCGGCTGGACGCCGACGTGCTTGAGAGCCGAGCCGCACAACACTGGGTGCAACTTGCCCGCGATAGTGCCAACCCGAATGGCTGCGATAAGTTCTTGCTCGGAGATTTCCTCGTCAGCCAGGTATTTTTCCATCAGCGAATCGTCAGCTTCGACGATCTTCTCTATCATCTCATGCCGGGCCTGGGTGGCGCGTTCTATAAGGTCTTGCGGAATTTCCTCGGTGCGAATATCCGTAGCTACGTCAGCCTGGTCGTAGGCGAACATTTTCATAGCCAGGAGGTCTATCTGCCCGCGATGTTCCTCCCCCGCCCCGACGGGCAGCTGCAGGCAAACCGGATTCCCCGCCAGGCGCGACGCTATCTCGTCGACGACCATCTCGAAGTCTGCCCCCATGCGGTCCATCTTATTGATGAAGCATATTCGCGGCACGTTATAGCGGTCAGCCTGGTGCCACACCGTCTCGGACTGGGCTTCGACCCCGCCGACGCTGCAGAACACAGCCACCGCTCCGTCGAGCACTCGCAGGGAACGCTCGACCTCGATGGTGAAATCGACATGGCCCGGCGTGTCGATGAGGTTTACCGTGTGGTCTTGCCACTGGAGTCGAGTAGCAGCCGACGTGATAGTAATGCCCCGCTCCTGCTCTTCTTCGAGGTAGTCCATCACCGCCGTACCGTCGTGCACCTCGCCGATTTTGTAAGTTCGCCCGGCGAAATAGAGCACGCGCTCCGTAACGGTGGTTTTACCGGCGTCTATGTGAGCACAGATGCCGATGTTTCGAATTGTCCGTAAATCTTTCGCCATGTTGATACAGTTAGCCTGCTGTAGCGCAACTTTGCCGCCGGGCCTGGTTTATACCAAGGCCTCGATGACATGGTGTAGGTAACAGGTCTACCGGCCTGTGGGCAGGTCGGTCCGGTTGTTTTATCTCTGTCGTTCAAGCGACGACTTCGCCCGAGTCCCGCCAGCGGTATCAGAACCGGCCAGCAGGATCGTCCGCCGGTTTCTTCTTCGGTCTGGCCTACTGGCTATTGTAAACAGCCCACGGCACAGCCGGAGAGTTTTGCGACTCTCCCAAGAAGACCTTGCGGTCGATTCAACGATCACCGTTTGCAAGCGGGCAGAGGCCCGCTGCGGCTATCGTATGAATTATTTAAAAAAAAGTTATCAGTTATCAGTAAAAGCAAAAAAAACATATAGCACAGCCGCCCTCGGCTATGGCTTGTCGATATCACATCTAAAAACTTTCACAGCCGGGGGCGGCTGTGCTACATCTTTACCATGCGAAGTGTGCGAAGGCTTTGTTTGCCTCTGCCATGCGGTGGATATTTTCGCGTGTGTTCATTGCGGCACCCTCGCCCTTATAGGCTGCGAGAATCTCATCCGCCACTCGCAACTTGGTCGCCCTGCCCTTGCCCGAGCGGATAGCGTCTCTAAGCCAACGCATCGACAGGGACAACTGGCGCTTGGAGTTCACGGGCATTGGTACCTGGTAGTTCGCACCGCCGACGCGCTTGGAACGCACTTCGATACGAGGTTTGACGTTGGTAACAGCCTTCTCGAAAACCTCGATCGGCGTCGCGTCGGTAACCTTTTGGCCTATGATTTCCAGGGCGTCATACATGAAACGCTGGGCAGCGGTCTTCTTGCCGTCGAGCATCATCACGTTGATAAACTTGGCAAGCAACTTGCTGTGGTACTTCGGATCCGGAGCCAATTGCTTGGCTGATGCGGTAAACTTCTTACGGGCCATCTTTGTATTCTCAACTTTCCTGTAGCCACGCCTGGGCGGGCTGGTTATTACTTCTCAGTACTCCCGAAACCTATCGGGTATGAGGTTGAAAAAGTATTCAGGAGTCAGTATTCTGAATCCTGAATCCTGACTTCTGCTGTTCTACTTCGGCCTCTTTGCGCCGTACTTGCTGCGGGACTGCTTTCTGCCGTCTACGCCGAGGGTGTCCAGCGTGCCGCGGACGATATGATACCGCACGCCTGGCAAGTCGCGAACCCTGCCGCCACGGACAAGCACGATACTATGCTCCTGCAGGTTGTGGTCGATGCCGGGAATATAGGCGTTGACTTCCTTGCCGTTGCTCAGCCTGACTCGGGCGACCTTTCGCAGGGCGGAGTTTGGCTTTTTGGGCGTAACGGTCTTGACCAGCAAGCACACGCCACGCCGTTGCGGCGAACGATCCAACGCGGGATTCTTCCGCTTGGTCTTCTGCTTTACTCTCGATTTACGAACCAGTTGATTAATCGTTGGCATTATTTTACCTTTGTTCTAACAGGCCTGTCCACTAATGGGTCGGCCCTTATACACTTTTGTTATTCGTCTGTCAAGCCTAAAGCTCGCTGAACTTCCAACGCAGCCTTGGCTGCCTCTGTTGCCTGGGTCTCGCTCATCTCGCCGTCGTCAGCCCCGGCCATCTCTTCGAGGTCCAGCTGCTCGCGGTAAAGCTTCATATCCATATAAGGCTTGAAGCTCGTGCCAGCTGGAATAAGATGGCCAAGGATAACGTTTTCCTTCAGGCCTCGAAGTTCGTCAACCTTCCCTGCCAGCGACGCCTCGGTGAAGACCTTCGTGCTTTCCTGGAAACTCGCAGCCGAGAGGAAACTCTCCGACTGCAACGAAGCTTTTGTAATACCCAGCAGCAGCGTCTTGGCCATGGCCGGCCGAGGCCTCTTTGTTTTGGCGGGCTGACCGCCAGAGGCGTCTGCCTCGGCGTTGGCTTGCTCGACCTTACTCCGCAGCAGGATATCACCCTCGACAAGAGAAGTATCGCCGCTGTCGATAACTCTCAGCGAGGTAGCCATGCGCTTGTTTTCCTCGACGAATCGGAACTTGTCGACCACGTCGCCCGGCAGGAGTTTCGTGTCGCCAGCCTGCTCGATCTGAACCTTCCGCAACATCTGGTTGAGGATAATCTCGACGTGCTTGTCGTTGATGCCCACACCCTGACTGCGGTAAACGCTCTGAACCTCGCCCAGCAGATAATTCTGCAACGCCTCTTCGCCGCGGATATCCAAAATATCGTGCGGCACCATAGGCCCTTCAGTCAGCGGGTCGCCGGCGTCCACAAAGTCGCCCGTGTGCACCAGCAGATGGCGGTCATGCGGCACGTGGTGCTCGCGCTCCATGCCAGACTCGCTGGTAACGATAACGGTCATTTTGCCGCGACGTTTGTCCGTACGCAGCTCGACTCGGCCTGATATTTCCGCCATCGCTGCGGGGTCTTTAGGCTTGCGAGCTTCGAAAATTTCCGTAACCCGAGGCAGGCCTCCGGTGATGTCCTGCGTGCCGGAAACTTCTCTAGGCTGGCGTGCAAGCAACTCGCCGGGCTTGACCTTTTGGCCTTCTTTAACCTCGATACGAGCCTTGGCGGGCAGGTAATGGAAGTAGAGCATCTTGCCGCTGGCGTCCTCGATTTCGACGCGCGGGTGCATTTCGCCCTTGTGCTCGATAATGACAAGCCGTTGGCTCTTGGCCTGGCCTTTCGTGCCCTCCTCGAGTCGGACGGTCTCGCCTTCCTTCACGTCGCGGAACCGCACAATGCCGCCCGTCTCTGCCAAAATCGGCGTGCGGTGCGGGTCCCACCAGGCCAACATCTGACCAGCCTTGACCTTCTCGCCGTCGGGCACGACAACATGCGAGCCATAACGAATCTGATATTTCTCCAGCTCGCGGCCCTTCTCGTCCACCAGAAGTATCTCGCCATTCTGCTTCAGCGCGACCCAGCTTTTGCCACCCTTGCCGCGGTCTTCAGTCGCCTCGGGGTTGGGGTCTTCCACAGCGTTCATGTTCCGATACTTCGCAGTACCAGCCACCGTCGCCTGAATTTCCGCTTCGAGAACCGCTCGCGTAGCTGTACCGCCGGTGTGGAAAGTACGCATGGTCAGCTGCGTGCCAGGCTCGCCGATGGACTGGGCACCGATAATGCCCACAGCCATGCCTTCCTCGACCAGCCTACCCGTCGAAAGGTCGTTGCCGTAGCAGCGTGCACAGATGCCCAGCGGGCTTTCGCACGTCAGCGGGCTGCGGACGCGGATGCTCTCCAGGCCGAGATCTTCAATCTGCCGGGCCATCTCCGCGGTGATTACCTGATTCTCCTTGACGATTACCTCGTCCAGAACCGGGTTTGCGATAGTTTCCCGCGAAACTCTGCCGATTATCATCTCCCGCAGCGGGACGTCGACCTGCTCGCCCTTGTAAATCGCAGCCTTGCTCACGCCGCGAAGCGTGCCGCAGTCCAGCTCGTTGATAATAACGTTCTGGGCGACATCCGCCAGCTTACGGGTGAGGTATCCAGAGTCCGCGGTCTTGAGAGCGGTGTCAGCCAGGCCTTTGCGAGCACCGTGAGTCGAGCTGAAATACTCCAGCACGGTCAGGCCCTCGCGGAAGTTAGCCTTGATGGGCGTCTCGATAATCTCGCCGGATGGCTTGGACATAAGACCACGCATACCAGCAAGCTGACGAATCTGGTCAACCTTGCCTCGGGCACCGGAGTCCGTCATCAGGAAAACCGGGTTGAGGTAATCCGGGTCGTCCTCGCGGGTGTCTTCCTTGAGCGACTGAACCAGAGAAGCTGTAACTTCCTCGCGGGCGTGAATCCAGACGTCGACGATCTGATTGTACCGTTCCATCTCGGTAATCGCGTCAGCTCGGTAGTCCTTCTCGATGCGGTCGACCTGCTTCTGGGCGACGTCGAGAATTTTGGTTTTGGACTCTGGGATTCGCGCATCGGTTATGCCAAAGCTAAGCCCGGCCAGGGTAGAATAACGGAAGCCCAACGCCTTGATGCTGTCGAGCAATTCGAGCGTCGCACCGCGACCCAGCTCGGCGTAGCAGTCGCTAATAACCCGACCGGCGCCCTTTTGACTAAGCGGATAATTGTAGTAAGCCAGGCCCTCGGGCAGAATATCGTTGAAGATAAGTCGCCCCGCACTGGTAACCACCTTTGCACCTTCAGGCTCGTAGGCGCGGTCTTCCTCGACAATTCGCGTAACGTCGGGCAGGCGGACAAGCAACGGCGTGTGTATGCCGACCAGGCCGTCAACGTAGGCCATCATAGCTTCGTGCCTGCTGCCAAAGAGGGGGTACTCGACACCTTTGTATTCGACCTTCCGCAGGCTCTCGTTTACATATGTCGCGCCGCGGTCGGAGGTGAGATAGTAGATACCCAGCACCATGTCCTGCGTCGGAGCCATCATCGGCGAGCCGTTGGCTGGGGAGAAAATATTGTTCGTCGCCAGCATCAGCACGTGCGTCTCGACCTGGGCTTCGACGGACAGGGGCAAGTGCACCGCCATCTGGTCGCCATCGAAGTCAGCATTGAAACCCTTACATGCCAGCGGGTGAATCTTGATAGCGTTACCCTCGACGAGCACAGGCTCAAAGGCCTGGATACCCATGCGGTGAAGGGTCGGTGCACGGTTCAGCAGAACCGGATGCTGGTAAATAACCTCTTCCAGGACGTCCCAGATTTCCTTCTCGCGTCGCTCGAGCATCTTCTTGGCCGACTTGATAGTGTCAGCCAGGCCTCGGTCTTTGAGTTTGCGGATGATGAAAGGTTGGTAGAGTTCCAGCGCGATTTTCTTGGGCAGGCCGCACTGGTTCAGCTTCAGCTCGGGACCTACGACGATGACGCTTCTGCCGGAGTAGTCAACGCGCTTGCCCAGCAGGTTTTCGCGGAAGCGCCCCTGCTTGCCTTTTATCATATCCGTCAGCGACTTGAGAGGCCTGTTGGCTGTGCCCTGGACGGGGCGGCGGCATCGGCCGTTGTCGAACAGCGCGTCGACCGACTGCTGCAACATTCGCTTCTCATTGCGGATAATGACTTCCGGCGCGTTGAGGTCCATCAGCTTCTTCAGCCTGTTGTTGCGGTTGATAATTCGGCGGTACAGGTCGTTCAGGTCGCTCGTAGCGAAGTTGCCGCTCTCGAGCATAACCAGCGGACGGAGGTCCGGCGGGATAACCGGCACGACTTCCATGACCATCCATTCGCAGTCGTTGCCGCTGCCACGGAGGTTCTCGACCAGCTTGAGACGCTTGGAAATATCCTTGGTTTTCTGCTTCGAGCCTGTCTTGTCCAGGTCGTCCCGCAGCTCGACAGCCAGGGCGGCGAGGTCCATGCCCTGGAGAATCGTGCGGATAGCTTCGGCACCCATGCCAGCTTTGAAGTCGCTGCCATACTTTTCCACCGCGGCATGATGCTCGTCTTCGGTCAACACCTGCTTGAACTTCAACGGCGTCTGGCCCGGGTCAAGAACGACGTAGTCCTGGAAGAGAACCACCTTTTCCAGGTCAGCGGTTCGCATCTGCAGCAGCGTGCCGAGCCTGCTTGGCAGAGCTTTGAAATACCATATATGCACGATCGGAGCAGCCAGGTTAATATGGCCCATTCGTTTGCGACGCACGCGAGAGTGGGTTACCTTCACGCCGCAGCGATCGCAAATAATACCCTTGTGCTTCGTGCCCTTGTACTTGCCGCACGCACATTCCCAGTCGCGCTCCGGGCCGAATATCCGCTCGCAAAATAGGCCATCCTTCTCCGGACGATATGTACGGTAGTTGATCGTCTCGGGCTTTTTGACCTCGCCGAAAGACCAGCTGCGGATATCGTTGGGCGATGCCAACTGAATCTTCACAGACCCGTAATCGTTTATTCTGTCGTATACGCTCTCAGCCATGCTTTATTCACTCCCAAGGAAGGGACAAATTTAAAACAAATACGAAATTCTAATATCGAAATCCGAAACAAATCCGAAATCTAAAATCCGAAATCCGAAATCATTCTATTCCAGCAAATTCAGTTTTTTCTTTTCGAGTTGGATATTCAGGCCCAGGCCTCTCAGTTCGTTGCAGAGTACGTCGAAGCTGACTGGCGTGCCGGCTTCGAGGGTATTTTGGCCTTTGACCATCGACTCGTAAATCTTGGTTCTGCCTTCCACGTCATCACTCTTGACGGTCAGCAGTTCCTGCAGGGTGTAGCTGGCGCCGTAGGCTTCCAGGCCCCAGACTTCCATCTCGCCGAAACGTTGGCCACCCGTGCGGGCCTTGCCGCCCAGGGGCTGCTGGGTAATCAAGCTGTAAGGCCCGGTCGCGCGAGCGTGAATCTTCTCGTCCACCAGGTGGTGCAGCTTGTTCATGTAAATATAACCAACCGTCGTCTTCTGCTCGAAAGGCTTGCCCGTGCGTCCGTCCCGCAAGCGAACCTTGCCGTCAATCGGCATCTCCGCCAACAGCTCGTGGGTCTCGCCAGC
>JAOZNE010000001.1:0-8888 GCA_029933955.1 Phycisphaerae bacterium | reverse complement strand
AGGTTCATTCTGCCCGGCACGCCGAGGGGGTTTAGCAGAATCTCGACAGGCGTGCCGTCTTCGAGGAAGGGCATGTCCTGCTCGGGCAGGATTCGCGCGATGACGCCCTTGTTGCCATGACGCCCAGCCATCTTGTCGCCCACGCCCAATTTTCGTTTGGTCGCTATGCGGATTTTCACCATCTCCAGCACGCCGGATGGCAGCTCGTCGCCGCGTTTCATATGGTCAAGCCTGCGGGCCAGCTCCTTCTGAAGCTCTTCAATCCTGGGCCAGAACTGCCCATACAACGCATCAGCCTGGGCCTTGGCAGCGGCAGAACCCTTCATCCACCTCTTGTTAAAGCCTTCGACCTGCTCCATGATAACCGCGAGGTTCTCGCTCTGGCCAACCTTCTGCCGAGTGGACGGGTCGA
Source organism: Phycisphaerae bacterium (assembly GCA_029933955.1). Classification (GTDB taxonomy): domain Bacteria; phylum Planctomycetota; class Phycisphaerae; order SM23-33; family SM23-33; genus B1-G9. Next base: position 8,476 of record JAOZNE010000001.1, on the reverse strand, counting down.
CCATCTCGACCCCGAGGACTTCGTTCATCTCCTCGACCATCTTATGGAAGACCTTCACAATCCGGCCATTCATCATCGCCTCGTAATCCTTCATGTCCTTCTTGAGCTGCTTTTTCTGCTCGTCAGACATGTGGACGCGTCGGCTAAAGCGAACGGTATCGACAACCACGCCTTCCTCGCCAGCTGGCAGCTCGAGGCTGTCGTTTTTGACATCCTCACCAGCCCGGCCGAAGATGGCATGAAGCAATTTTTCCTCGGGCGAAAGCTCGCTCTTGGACTTGGGCGAAACCTTGCCCACGAGAATATCGCCAGGCCCGACGCGAGTGCCAATCTGCACCACGCCGTTTTCGTCCAGGTATCGCAAAGCCTTTTCCGAAACATTCGGAATGTCCCGGGTAAACTCTTCACGGCCAAGTTTGGTCTCGCGGATCTCGACCTCGTACTCCTCCATGTGCAGCGATGTGAAGGTGTCAGCACGGACGAGTTTCTCGCTGATAAGGATGGCGTCCTCAAAGTTATAGCCATCGTAGGGCATGAACGCCACCAGGACATTTCGACCCAGTGCCAACTCGCCGTTACTACAGGCCGAGCCGTCAGCGATAATTTGCCCCTTCTTAACCCGCTGGCCCTCGCGAACGATAGGCCTTTGGTTCAGGCACGCACGCTCGTTTAGTTTGGAAAATTTGCGAAGCTCGTACTCGTCGGAATTGCCGATAACGATGGTCTTGCTGTCGACAAACGTTACGACCCCGGCATTCTTGGCACAAACCACAAAGCCCGAGTTCTCCACGACCGAACGCTCCATACCCGTAGCTACGATCGGAGCTTCGGCCCGCAGCAGCGGCACGGCCTGGCGTTGCATGTTCGAACCCATCAAGGCGCGGTTGGCGTCGTCATGTTCCAGGAACGGAATCAGCGAAGCGGATATACCCACCGTCTGCTTGGGCGAAATATCGATATATTTTACATCGCCGCTATCAGCGGTGCTAAGCTCGCCGTCAACACGGGCAAGGACGCGACCTTCGGGCAGACGGGTAATGTCGCCACGAGTCCGGGCTTCCTTCAGCACCTCTGGCGGAGCCAGGATGGCTTCCATTTCCTCGTCGGCACGAAGGTAGACGATTTTGTCCTTGTTGACCTTGCGGTTCTCGACACTGATATACGGCGTGTTGAGGAAGCCATAATCGTCGATGCCCGCGTAGATACCCATCGAACTAATCAAGCCAATGTTATTGCCTTCCGGCGTCTCGATGGGACAAATTCTGCCGTAGTGACTGATGTGGACGTCGCGAACTTCAAACCCAGCCCGCTTGCGGTTCAGCCCGCCCGGGCCTAGTGCGGAGAGACGCCGTTCGTGCGTCAGCTGGGCAAGGGGGTTCTGCTGGTCGACGACCTGAGAAAGCTCGCCGCGACCGAAGAAAAAGTCGATGCTGCTGGAGATACTCTTGGAGTTCACCAGCTCGGCGATTTTCGTAATTTCCTCGGGGTCTTTCAGGCTCATCCGCTCCTGCACGGTTCGGCGGAGTTTCAGGAAACCCCTGCGAATTTCGTCCGCAGCCAACTCGTCGATAGTTCGCAGCCGACGGTTGCCAAGGTGGTCGATATCATCGACATGGCCTTCACCGCTCCGCAGGTCCAACATGTATCGCATGGTGTTGACAAAATCTTCCGCGCGAATGACCATCTCGTCTTCCGAGACATTTTGGCGGAACTTTCGATTGATGCGGAACCTACCGACTCGACCGAGGCGATAACGGTTCTCGTCGTAGAACTTCTCGGCAAACAGCGTCTTGGCCTTCTCCAGCTGGGCGGGGTTGCCCGGACGAAGCCTGGCGTAAATCCGCAATATCGCGCTCTCGTAATCGGTCGATGGATCCTCAGCGATGGTGTTGAGAATCAGCGGGTCAGAAGCGTCGGAGACGACTTCGATTTTCTTCTTGGTCGCTGCGACGATTTGGTTTATCGCGTCGCCGACCTGTCCGCCTGCTGGGACGAGTTCCTCGCCGGATTCCGGGTCGATATAACCCTCGACGAGGTACATCTGCGGGCGGAGCTGCTCGGGGGCGATTTTGTCGGTCTCGTAAAACTCGCGGATAATCTTCGGCGTCGTGCCGAATTTTTCGCTCATCGACCGCAGGAACATGGTCGCGGGGATTTTGCTGGACTGGTCGATCCGCATTGTGATCGAGTCTTTCTTGGTAACCGCCAATTCGATCCAGCTGCCGCGCTCGGGGATAATTCTCGCCCCGTGCAGCGGGCGGTCGGACTCCTGCATTTCCACGGTAAAATCGACGCCCGGGCTGCGGTGCAGCTGCGATACGATAACTCGCTCGGCACCGTTGATGATGAACTCACCGCCGCCTGTCATTATCGGAATTTCGCCGACGTAGATGCTCTCTTCCAGAACCGTCTTGACGTCTTTGCGTTTGAAGCGGCAGCGGATACGGAACGGCAGCCCGTAGGTCAGACGCAGGTCGCGACATTCCTGAGGCTTGTATCGCGACTCGCCAAGCTCGTAGTTGACGTACTCCAGGCTCATCGTTTCGTCGTAGCTGACGATGGGGAACACTTCTCGCAGCAGAGCTTCCAGACCTTCGTTTTTCCGCTTACCGGGCAAGGCATGCTCCTGAACGAACCGAGCGTAACTGGTGGTCTGAAGTTGTATCAGATTCGGTATCGGAGCCGAATCGCCGACCTTATTGAAATTTCTGACCTTGTCCACTTTTAACATGGGCGTAACCTCGTTATCTTTTCAACCACCATGTAGCACAGCCACCCTCGGCTGTGGTTTTATGTAGCATGGACATCTCGTCCATGCCTTTGTTTTTTTGTCATCCAACAACACATCAATTTACAAAAGTTCAGTTGCTAAAATTTCACAGCCGGGGGCGGCTGTGCCACATCACTAAAGCACCTTTGGCCCGGTAGGGCCAAAGGCACAGAAACTTCTTTGCAAATTACGGTTCTAGTCGAGGGACACGGTGCAGCCTGCCTCTTCCAGTGCCTTCTTGGCCTCTTCAGCTTCGTCCTTGGGGACATTTTCCTTGATGGCCTTGGGGGCGGCTTCGACGAGTTCCTTGGCTTCTTTCAAGCCCAGGCTTGTCAGGGCACGGACGGCCTTGATCGCCTGGATCTTGTTGTCCACAGCCTTGAGGGTTACGTTGAAGGATGTCTTCTCTTCGGCTTCCTCAGCCTCGCCGCCACCGGCAGGCCCGGCCATCATCACCGCGCCGCCAGCTGCCGGCTCGATGCCGTAAGCCTGCTTGAGGTAGTCCTTCAGATCGACAGCTTCCTTCAAAGACAAGGCGGAAATCTTGTCGCCCAGTTCCTTGATAGCTGCGTCGAATTCCTTGACTTCCACTGCTTCCGTTGCTTCGGTCGCTTCCGCTACTGCTGCTGTTTCTTCGCTCATGGTAATACTCTTTCTCTCTAAAAATAATAGGCCTGATAGGCAGCATCCCGCTGATGCCATTTAAACCCGAGCAGTCGGGCCCAATCCGCAGCCATTTCACATGATTTAAAAGTTATCAGTTATCAGTTATCAGTTATCAGTTATCAGTAAAAATTACAGATAAAAGAAAACATCACAGAAAACGAGACAACCACTGTTTCTCTTCTTCTGTTTCTGTTTTTACTGTTTCTGCTTTTTTGCTGTTTCTGCCTTTACTGACTCCTGACTCCTGACTTCTGAATCCTGACTTCTGATTACTTTCTACGCCGCTTCTTCTTTTTCCTCGATGGTTTTGAGGATGCCGGCGATTTGGCCTGCTGGGCCTATCAGGCAGCCTGCGAGGTTTGCGCCAGCTGAGAGGGCACACTGAACAACCTGGCCGATGGCTTCTTCCCGCGTGGGGAATAGGCTGAGTTGCTTGATCTCAGCGTCGCCGCTGAAGATGTCGCCGTCCAGCACCGCGCCTTTAATTTCCAGGTTTGGCACGGCCTTGCCAATATCCAGCAGTTCCCGGACGATGGTAACCACGCTGTCGCCGCCATAGACTACGGCACACGGGCCTTCGAGAATATCCATCGCCGATTCCAGCCCGACCTCCTTAAAGGCCTGCCTGGCGAGGGAGTTCTTCACGACCGTGAGGTGGATATCGTTTTCGGCAAGTCGGCCTCGCATCTGGTAGGTCTGGTCAGCGTCGATACCAGTGAAGCCCACAATAGCAACAGAACTGATACCGGCGAAACGCCCCGCCAATTCCTTGCGAATCATTTGTTTTACTGGCTTGCTCATTATGCGACCTCCACCTCAACACCCGGGGTCATCGTGCCGGAAATGCTGACTTTCTTAATATAATGGCCCTTGGACGAGGCGGGCTTGTTTTTCTTGACAAAGTTGACGAAGGTATCGATGTTCTCGATGAGTTTTTCGTCCTCAAAACTGACCTTGCCAACCGGAATATGCAGGTTGCCGGCGTCGTCGTTGCGATATTCGACCTTGCCCGCTGCGAATTCCTTGACGGCGTCAGCTACTTCCTGAGTTACCGTGCCAGACTTGGGCGAGGGCATCTTGCCGGTCGGGCCAAGCACCCTGCCGAGTTTGGAGACGACTTTCATCATCGCGGGCGTGGCGATGGCGACATCGAAATCCATCCAGCCGCCTTGAATCTTCTTGACCAGCTCCTCGCCATCCGCTTCGATAGCACCAGCTGCCTTGGCAGCGGTGGCCTGCTCGCCCTCGCAAAAGGCGATAACTTTTCGCGTCTTGCCAATGCCATGCGGCAGCGACACCGAGCCTCTCATAGCCTGGTCGGCCTGCCTGGGGTCTATGCCGAGATGCATCACCAAATCGACCGTCATGTCAAACTTGGCAGCGTCGAAGCTCTTGACTGCTTTGACCGCCTCAGCCAGGGAAACCTTGCCCTTGGGGGCGGACTCCATACACCTGGCAAAGCGTTTACTCGTACGTTTAGCCATCTATTTCTCCTTGCGTCCAGTGAATCGGACTCCCACTATTCTTAAAAGCCCGTGGTTCGGCCCGGGCCATTGGCCCTCAACCTTTACAGCAAAATTCACCATGAAGTTCATGAAGAACACAAAGTTGTTATCTAAAAAATCTTCAAGTTATTCATGAACTTCATGGTAAAAATAAAAATCCCGCTCCCAGCCGGGGATGTAGCACAGCCGCCCTCGGCTGTGTTGAACTTGCCATAATTTCAATGTTTTTCACACAAACTTCCCAGCCGGGGGCGGCTAGGCTACATTATTCTTCAACGGTCAGGCCCATTGACCTGGCTGTGCCTGCGATAATTTTTACACCAGCTTCGATGTCGCGGGCTGAGAGGTCCGCGATTTTTGTCTCAGCTATTTTCCGCAGTTGATCTCGCGTTACCGAGCCTACCTTTTCCTTGTTCGGCACGCCAGAACCCTTAGCTACCTGGGCAGCTTCTTTCAGCAAGGCCGAGGCTGGGGGACTTTTGGTGATGAAGCTGAACGTCCGGTCGCCATAGACGGAAATTTCCACCGGAATCGGCGTACCGTTATATTCCTTGGTCGCCTCGTTAAACTGCGAGACGAATTGGCCTATGTTCACATTGTGCTGACCCAAAGCTGGGCCTATCGGCGGGGCTGGGGTAGCCTGGCCACCGGCAGCCTGGAGCTTAATTTTCGCTACGACTTCTTTTGCCATTTTTCCTGACTCCTGAATCCTGACTTCTGTTTTTTTTGCTTTTACTGATAACTGATAACTGACAACTGATAACTGTTTTAAACTTTTTCGACTTGCCAGAATTCCAGTTCGACCGGTGTAGCTCGGCCAAATATGGTAACGACCACTCGCACCAAGCCCTTGTCGGGCAGGACTTCGTCGACTTCGCCTTCGAAGTTTTCGAACGCGCCTTCTTTGATTTTGACCATGTCGCCCTTGGCGAATTCCACGGTTACCGCTGTGCCCTTGCTTGCCTGGTCTATTTGGAGCAGCATCTTATCGACATCTCCCTTGGACATCGGTGCGGGCTTGCCGCCCGAGCCTATGAAGTCGCCCACGCCTGTGGTTTCCTTTATCGTGAACCACGCGTGTTCTGCGATGCTGCCGTCCTCCTCCAGCTCCATCTCGACGAATACATAGCCTGGGTACATCTTGCGATCGACGAATTTCTTGCCGACCTTGCCTCGCGGGGCAGGCCTGCGTTCGGTGGGAACCAGAATTCTGCCTACTCTGCCTTCCAGCCCTTCGATAGCTATCTTGCGAACCAGGGTCTCTCGCACCATGTCTTCCTTGTTGGAAGCCACACGGAGCACGCACCAGCTCATATTCGCCCGGGTCGGAGCCTGGGCATCCGCATCGGCAGTCATCTGGTTTGCAGCGTCCGCATCGGCACTGGCCTGGCTTGCGACATCAGCGTCGCTGGCGTCGTGGGCCTGGTTTTCGGGATTGCACATTGTCGGATTCTCGGATTCTTCCATTTGCGATTCCGGGCTGGTTTCCCCCTAGCCCGTAACTCCAATAAGTCTGAACATTGTGGCGAAGACAAAGTCCACCAGGAACAGCAACGCCGCCAGGATAAAGGTCGTTACGATAACCACCTTGGTCGAGCCTATGACTTCTTTCTTGCTTGACCAGGAGACTTTTTTCATCTCGCCTTCGGTAGCGATAAGGAAATCCGCGATCCTGGGCCTATTGACAACCCAGAACACACCCAGGCCCAGAAGCACCAGCACAGCCAGGGGTATGCCGAACCGCAAATACGTACCCACGCCATAGCCACCCAGTTTTTCCGTCAGGGCATAACAGCCCCAGCAGCCCATCACCAGCACTGCCACCGCTGTGGTTACCCGCGTGTACTTGCCTTGAGTCGGTTTATATATCCGTGTTCCGTGCATTTCTCGGCGTTTTTCCTTATTTCGTAACTATTCACGACTGCAAAAATACAAGTTGTACCATAATACAATTTTTACCATGAGGAACAGGAAGAGCATGAAGCTCTTTTTTGTTAACTAAAAAAAATCTTCAAGCTCTTCATGGTGCAATTCACTTTCATCGCTTCGTACTATTACACGGCAGGGAGGAGTTGAACCCCCAACCTGCGGTTTTGGAGACCGCTGCTCTGCCAATTGAGCTACTGCCGTATCCAATTGTCTAGCTGATTAGTTAATTGGTTAACTGGTTAAAAAATTACAGAAGCAGTCTCGCAAGACAAGAACCATATATACTGACTCCTGACCCCTGAATCCTGACTCCGACAAGACTATTTCCGTTTCAGCTTATGCGCCGTGTGCTTCCGCTCGCGCGGACAATACTTGTTAAGCTCCATCTTGGGCACGCCGCCTTTTACGCAGACGTTGGTCCGATAGTTCAGCTCTTTGCACTCGGTGCACTGCATCCACACATATTCGCGGGCCTTGGACTTGGCCATGGTCTACCTTTCAGAATTTTTTTGTAGCACAGCCGCCCTCGGCTGTGGTTTTTTGTAGCACAGCCGCCTCGGCTGTGATTTTTCGATACTTCGCCCAAACCTTCACAACCGAGGGCGGCTGTGCTACTTTTTTTGGGATTTTTGGACAAAGACTACTCGATAACCTTCGTTACAACGCCCGAAGCAACGGTTCTGCCGCCTTCGCGGATAGCAAAACGCAGGCCTTCGTCCATAGCGATCGAGGTGTTCAGCAGTTCGATTTCCATGGTAACATTGTCGCCGGGCATGCACATTTCCGCGCCGCCCAGAAGCTTGCAAGTGCCGGTAACGTCGGTAGTTCGGAAGTAGAACTGAGGCCGATATCCGGTGAAGAACGGCGTATGTCGGCCACCCTCTTCCTTCGTCAGCACGTAAACCTCACCCTCAAACTTTTTGTGGGGGGTAATGCTGCCTGGGGCACAGAGAACCTGGCCTCGGGTGAGGGCGTCTTTTTCCACGCCGCGGAGCAGGCAGCCTACGTTGTCGCCTGCCTGGCCTTCGTCCAGCAGCTTGTTGAACATCTCGACGCCCGTAACGGTCGTCTCGCTGGTCTCGCCCAGGCCTACGATCTGAACCTTGTCGCCAACATGAATAATGCCGCGTTCGATTCGGCCCGTGCCGACCGTGCCGCGACCCTTGATGCTGAAGACATCTTCAATCGGCATGAGGAATGGCTTGTCGACATCGCGCTGTGGCTCGGGGATGTAGCTGTCCAGAGCTTCGACGAGTTCCATGATAGCCTTGCCGCCCTCGCCGCTGGGGTCTGCAATAGCTTGCGTAGCAGAGCCTTTGATAACCGGGGCATCGTCGCCATCGAAGTCGTACTTGCTGAGCAGTTCGCGAACTTCCATCTCGACCAGCTCGAGCAGTTCTTCGTCCTCGACCAGGTCGGCCTTGTTCAGGAAGACGACCAGCCGGGGCACGTTGACCTGACGGGCAAGCAGCACATGCTCGCGAGTCTGGGGCATCGGGCCATCGGCGGCGGAGACCACGAGAATCGCACCGTCCATCTGGGCGGCACCGGTGATCATGTTCTTGACATAGTCAGCATGGCCAGGGCAGTCCACGTGGGCGTAGTG
>JAOZNE010000231.1:0-3277 GCA_029933955.1 Phycisphaerae bacterium | reverse complement strand
TTCAAAATCTGAAATGGAACTTTCTTCTTGCATCGCAGTGGGTTGTGGCTAGACTGTCAGCCTCAGGATGTGCGTTTTTCGTCGAAAAGGGCCACTTTTTTGGCTGGCAATTATTTTTACTCTTGGAACAGGAGTCGCAAGAATGTCGGAAGCAAAAGCTGATCTCGGGCTGATAGGCCTGGCTGTGATGGGACAAAATCTGGTGCTGAACATGGACGATCACGGCTTTACCATCGCGGTTTTCAACCGGACGGTGGAAAAAGTCGACCGTTTCATGGCCAAGGAAGCCAAGGGCACAAATGTCATAGGCTGCCATAGCCTGGAAGAGTTCGTCGCCTCGCTGAAAAGGCCCAGGCGGGTGATGCTGCTGGTCAAGGCTGGCGACGCGGTTGACAAGTTCATCGAGACCCTAATCCCGCTGCTCGAGCCTGGCGACATTATTATCGACGGGGGAAACAGCAATTTCCACGACACCATCCGCCGATGCAAAGCTGTCGAACGCAAAAAGATGCTGTTCATAGGCACGGGCGTTTCCGGCGGCGAGGAAGGTGCCCGGCGAGGCCCGAGCATCATGCCAGGCGGCAGCGAAGAAGCCTGGCCTCATGTGAAAGACATTTTTCAAGCGGTCTCAGCCAAGGCGGACAACGGCCAACCCTGCTGCGACTGGGTGGGCAAAAACGGCGCGGGCCATTTCGTGAAAATGGTGCACAACGGCATCGAGTATGGCGACATGCAGCTGATCTGCGAAGCCTACCAGATGATGCAGGCTATCGGCATGACCGCTCAGGAAATGCACGAGGTTTTCGCTGAGTGGAACAAGGGCGAGCTGGACAGTTATCTCATCGAAATCACCCGCGATATCCTCGGCAAGACCGACGACGAGACAGGCCAGGCTATGGTCGACGTTATCCTGGACACCGCGGGGCAGAAGGGCACGGGCAAATGGACAGCTATGACCGCCCTGGACCTGGGCCAACCTCTGACGCTTATCGGCGAAGCTGTTTTCGCGCGTTGTCTCTCCGCGATGAAGGACGAGCGAGTCGCAGCCTCTGCCAAGCTCCGCGGGCCTAAGGTCAAGCTGATAACCGACCCGGCCAAGCGGGCGAAGTTCGTCGAGGATATCCGCCAGGCCCTCTACGCCAGCAAAATTATCTCATACGCCCAGGGCTTTCAGCTCATGCGAGAGGCCGCTAAGGAATACAAGTGGAAGCTGGACTACGCCAGCATCGCTCTGATGTGGCGGGGCGGGTGCATCATCCGAAGTCAATTCCTCGGCAAGATAAGCGACGCCTTTGTCAAACGCCGTCGGCTGGTAAACCTGCTGCTGAACCCGCACTTCAAGGTAGCTGTGCGGAAGTCGCAAAAATCATGGCGACGCACTATTATCCAGGCTGTGAAAATGGGCATCCCCGTCCCAGCCTTCACCGCGGCGTTGGCTTACTACGACGCCTATCGCTGCGAGAGACTCCCCGCCAACTTGCTCCAGGCCCAGCGAGACTATTTCGGCGCCCACACATACGAAAGGCTGGACAAGCCCCGCGGCGAGTTCTTCCACACAAACTGGACCGGCACAGGCGGCGACATCACCGCCAGCACATACGACGCGTAGGACAGAACAGAAGTCAGGATTCAGGAGTCGGAAGTTGGGTGCCGTGGTTGCGGTTTTTGCAACCACGTGTTCTGCCTTGCGTGAGAGACTGCTGCGCGAGATAATATCCCCCAGCCTGTGGGCCATGCAACTTATTGTATGGCAATTTGCTAGCTTTGTTGGTCGATTTCTTTGGGAGAATTGCTATGCGAAAGACTATCGTAACTATCGTTCTGTTGGCGGGAACATTGGCTGGATGTCAGGATTTTAAGGAGAAACATCCCGACTTCCCCAAGTGGGGCTGGTGGAAGAAAAAGCCCGCCTCGCAACCTACCATTCAGCCGAGCACCAAGCCAGCCAAGCAGCCGAGCACCAAGCCAGCCAAGCAGCCGGCGAGCAAGCCGAGCAAGGCCCAGCCAACCCAGGCTGACCCCAAGGCCCGGGCGGTAATACAGGCTCAGCCTATCATGCCCGCCCCATCTGACCACCGGGCGAAGGTCTGGCAGCATGTCGCCAAGCTGCGAGACATGGACTCCGCAACTCAGGCCCAGCAGGATAAACTTATAGCCCACGCCCAGAAAAACCTCCAGGCCTGGTACAAGCCCATGGAAGTCCCCCCGCCGGACATGACCAAGCCCGACTGGGTAATCGTGATGATATGGGACTTCATGCCGGAGGATGATTTTCAGCGGGCTGCTGCCAACTGGAAGAAAATCGCAGCCGACGCCGGCGAGGATTTCCCCCCGCAAAAAGATATCACCCGCCGAAAACTAATGAAGTTCGTCCGCAAAATGCAGACACAAAAAAACTGAAACGGAGCAAACGATAATGGATTTATTCGACGTTAAAGACAAATGTATCGCGATAACAGGCGGAGCTGGGGTTTTGGGCGCTGCGATGGTTCGCGCCCTTGCCAGCCGAGGTGCCAAGGTGGCGGTGTTGGATTTCAACCTCGCCGGGGCAGAGAAACTTTGCAGCGAGATAACCGCAGCGGGAGGCTTCGCTGTGCCGGTGAAGGTAAATGTGCTCGACCGGGACGAAGTAGCAGCCGCCTGCGACGAGACGCTGGAAAAACTAGGCCGGCTGGACGTGCTGATAAACGCAGCGGGCGGCAACAAAAAGGAAGCTACCTGCATCCCGCCGGAGTCCACATACTTCGACCTGGACCCTGAAGCTATCCGCTGGGTCTTCGACCTGAACTGCCTCGGTACGATGCTGCCCTGTCAAATCTTCGGCAAGCACCTGGCCAGTCAGGACAGCGGCGTGATTATCAATATTTCCTCGATGAACGCGTTTCGCCCGCTGACCCGCATCGCAGCTTACTCCGGCGCCAAGGCTGCTATCAGCAATTTCACGCAATGGCTCAGCACCTACATGTGTCAGAACCACTCGACGAACATCCGCGTCAACGCCATCGCGCCGGGGTTCTTTTTGACCGACCAGAACCGCTTCCTGCTGACCGACGAAGCGGGCGACCTGACCGACCGAGGCAAGACTATTATCGACCACACACCGATGGGCAGATTCGGCGAGTCCGACGAATTGGCAGGCACGCTGATTTGGCTGATTTCCGACGCGTCGAAATTCGTCAGCGGCATAGTAGTCCCAGTAGACGGCGGCTTCTCCGCATTCAGCGGAGTCTGAAAACATTTCGGATTGCGGATTTTTGATTTCGGATTCCCCCGTAGC
>JAOZNE010000230.1:0-3298 GCA_029933955.1 Phycisphaerae bacterium | reverse complement strand
TACCCACCAAACGCGTATTGTTCACTTGTCAAATTTTGTCAGGCCCGAATTGTGCAACAGACTCTGAAGAAGAAAGGATTCCAGCTCCCCGATCTGGTCGAGGACAAGCTTCGCGGGAATGACTCACGGGAAGCATAATACCTTGCAAAAAGTGCGAAAGTTTACATTACTGAAAACTTAAAAAAAATTCGTGGTTCTGTTTTTTCTGTGAAAAAGTTGCATTGGCTTGGCAGGGGGGGTAGAATGTTCGCATGAGACAAAAAATTACAATCGCGATGACCATCGCAGTTGGGTCGACGTTGTCTTGGCCCGCGTCGGTTTGGGGCGTCGTCGAGGATGGCTACCAGGCCCCGAAAGCCCAGGGCACTGGTGTGCCTTGGAAGGCTGTGGTCTTGCTGGGCGTGATGCTCGTTGGTATCCTCGCAGTTGTGCTGAGAGATTCCCGCCGAACGCAAAGCCGAGCCTAGCTGTCGAATTTACTACAAGAACACAAAACTCACTATAAAGCACCTGAAGAGCATGAAGTTTTTTTTATTTTGTTTCTAAAAAAATCTTCAAGTCCTTCATGAGCTTCATGGTGCAATCGATTATTGGTTTTTTATAGGAGAAACGACATGAAAAACTCGCGCAAGGTAATCATCGGTGTTCTGATCTGCCTGAATGTCGGGCTGCTTGGAGCGTTGGTTCATCTGAACACAACGCCCGCTTACGCCCAGCCCTTCCGGACGACGGACTATGTTGTGGTTACGTCGAAGGTGGCTTCGGGGTGGGACGCTCTGTGCGTTATCGACCTGGAAAAGCAGAAGCTGGTCATCTGGAAATGGGACAAGACCAAGAAACGCCTTGTCGCCCTTGGCGGCCGCGACCTGCCCAGAGATTTCAAAGTAAGACGTCCGAGCCGATGAGTTGGCGAACCATAGGAGATACGAAAATGAAAAACGACACGAACATTATAATAGTGCTTCTGATAGCGGCAGCCTGCATTTTGGGCGCGATGGCGATTGGCTCGTTCAACGCGGACAAGGCCTATGCAGCCTCGGCTGACAGAACGGCTGGCAGCGACTACATCATGATCAATGGAGCTATCAGCGACTCGATCGACCTGCTGTACGTTATCGACGTGCCAAACCGCAAGCTCCTGGCCTATGCTATAAACCCCGTGCGAAACACCGTTACCGTGGTCGATAATCGGGTCAGGCTGAGCACCGCTTTTGGCACAAGCTCCGCGGGGCGATAGCTTGTAGCACAGCCGCCCCCGGCTGTGCTATATGAAAAACCACAGCTGAGGGCTGCTATGCTGCACGGAAAAACCACAGCCGAGGGCGGCTGTGCTACACTGGACATACCAACAAACGACATCGCCCGGCGAGCGCTGGCTGGGGAGCGGTTCTCCCGCGACGAGCTACTGTCTATCGCAGCCCAGGCCCAGCAGCGGGGGGGGTGGAACCTTCTATACCAGGGGCATCTTGTGCGACAGGCCAATTTCGGCAGGGGGGTCCGGCTGTGCGCGATCGTGCCGGGCAAACTTGGCAACTGCACCGAAGACTGCCGATGGTGTGCCCAGTCAGCCTGTTCCGCGCCAGGCGTAACCGAGCCGAAACGAACTAGCTTGGACGAAATCTGCTCCGCTGCGGATGAAGCAGCCGAGCTTGGCGCGACGAATATCGGCATTGTAAACTCCGGCAAAAAACCCGCCCAGCGAGATATCGACGATGTCCTGGCTGCAGCTAATCGAGTAGACCAAGACGAAAATACGCAAATCGAACTCTGTGCCTCGCTGGGCGAAATGTCCGATAACCAGTTGGCTCAATTGTCAGCTTCGCCGATAAAGCGGTATCACCACAACCTCGAGACCTCGCGGAGATTTTTTCCGCAGATGGTTACCACTCACACCTACGACGAGAAACTCCGCACCTTGCGGCTGGCCCGGCAGGCTGGGCTTAGCATTTGCAGCGGCGGGCTTTTCGGGCTGGGCGAAACGTGGGAGGACCGCATAGACCTGGCTCTGACGCTGCGGGACGAGGTCAGCCCGGACGTCGTCCCGCTGAACTTTCTCGTGCCGATACCGGGGACGACCCTGAAAAACGCCAAGCCCTTAGCTCCGCTGGAGATTCTACGGATAATCGCTATGTATCGCATTATCATGCCCGACATCGACCTGAAAGTCGCAGGCGGCAGAGAGACAAACCTCGGCGACATGCAAAGCTGGATATTCTTCGCCGGAGCTACGAGCATTATGGTAGGAAAATATCTCACAACAGCAGGCCAATCCGCAGGCCGAGACATGAAAATGATAAAAAACATGGGCCTGCACGTCGTGGAGCAGTTTGAACCACAAAAGCCATAGCAGAACCACGAATGAACACTAATAAACACGAATTATTTCCACAACCATCCCATAGATAGCAGGAAAATGTCAATCCGCATTTTTTAGCTCCATAGGAGGAGCGACATCTCAAACTGTTCCAAATGCCAACACAAAGATGCCGCTCCTATGGAGCTAAACATCACGCGATCGCGTTACTACAAAGATATCGCTCCTACGGAGCTATCGATCCCTCGTATTATGGAGTGGCTGCGAAACAGGCGTATTATGGAATGGCTGCAAAACAGATTATATTTTTGTAACTACTTGCAAACAATAGACTTAACGCAACATAATATATATTATCGGACCTTTTCCCCCGTAGCATGGGCATCTTGCCCATGTTTCTTTTCTGTTTTTGCTTTTACTGATTACTGAAGGTTGATAACGGATTACTTTTTATGCGTTCTTTTGCGGTAATTTCCTTCTTTTCTTTGTCATTCGTGTCCCGCGGTTATTGTTTTTGAAAAAAAATAAAAAAAATCCATTTTAGTGCTTGACGATATTCACATCTTGGGTTATTATTGAGAATGCTCAGGGAGCGGATTAGATCGCTCAGGAGTTTGCTCGTGTTGGACTGCTTGCTCGCTTTGGCTCGACATCGGCAATTCCGCAAAGTATCTTTTCCTCTTCCGCGATGTTGCTCCTTCGCCTTGCTTTGCTTTGTTGGTTGTTGAAAGAGGAGATTAAAATTTAGCTCGTGTGTCTCAGGTAGCTGCTCCGCTCAAAGTATTGGCTATCTCAGACACGAAACCGGGGCGGGATTGAGAGGAATTTGCTCTGCGTTTGCTCACGCGGAGTGTAGAAAATCGCTCAGCCCCCCCCTGCCCCACATGTGTTATGCGTTTTTTTTGTATGATGTGCTCAAAAGTGATTGCTCACCTGTATTGCCCTGGAGCGATACAAAACGGCTCGCATGTTCGCCGCATTGCG
>JAOZNE010000229.1:0-3308 GCA_029933955.1 Phycisphaerae bacterium | reverse complement strand
GTTGCAAATAACGCTTGGCTGGAGCATGATGGAGCGATGCTTGATAGGGTAATCCAAAGCGACGCGCTTGGTCAGGTAGCCAAGCTCATTCAGCCAGGCCAGGCTGTGCGACTGACCGGCATGTGGGCCTCGGCCAATGCGCTCCTGGCTACAGCTCTGGGCAAGCTCTGCGATAGGCCCGTGCTGTTCCTGGCCAATCATCCCGACGAAGCTGACGCGCTAGCTGACGATATCGAAACTTTTCTCAAGCTGTCCTCGAATAACAACAGCGGTGTGCACCTGCTCCCAGCCTGGGAAACCCAGCTCGCCAGCGACCACATCAGCGAGGAAGTTACAGGCCAACGCCTTGCACTGCTGAATCTCCTGGCCCAGCAGCCTGACCAACGCGACAAGCCCGTGCGGTATATCGTCGCGCCGGTGCTGGCCTTGCTGCAACCCGTGCCCACTCCCCAGGCCCTGGCCCGGGGCAGGCTGACGCTGCAGCCAGGCCAAGACCAGCCGCCCGAAGCCCTGCTGGCCTGGCTGATCGAAGCTGGGTACGAGCGGGTCGACCAGGTCGACCAGCAAGGCGAGTTCGCCCACCGTGGCGGCATTGTGGATGTCTTCCCGCCGGGGGCAAACTTCGCCCTGCGCGTCGAGTATTTCGGCGACCAGCCCGCCTCGCTCCGCAAGTTCGACCTCGACACGCAACGCAGCACCGAGTCGCTGGAGGCCTACAATATACCCGCTATGCGTGTTCTGACCTCGGGCGAGACAAACGACTCGCGCGAAGGGTCGCTGACAAATCTGCTGGAGTATTTGCCCGAGGACACCCTTTGTTGCATGGCGTCGCCGGGGGATGTTCGCCAACTGGCGGAGAGATTTTACGACCAAATCCGCGACGACCAGGCCCGGGCGGACTCGCCGGTCGCACTTCGGCCCGTGGCGGAGATTTTCCAGGCTATCGAACAGCTTGCCCGCGTGGAGATGTACCCCTTCGCAGGCCAGGCTGACCAAGCCAATTCAGGCCCGGCTGTGTCGATGGGTATTCGCTCGCTGGAGCGGCTTTCGATAAATACCGCCGAAGCTTTGGACGAATTGCAGCAGCTAGCCGAGGCAAACGAGGTGTGGGTTTTTTGCGACAGCCCCGCTGAGAGCGAGCGGTTCGGGCAGATGCTCGCGGAGCAATATCCCGAACTGGGCCTGGCGGTCAAGCTGACGCATGGGCACTTGGCTGGTGGGTTTCATTGGCCTGGGCTTGGGCTGGTCGCGGTGGGTCATCACGAAATTTATCATCGCTACTCAAAGGTTCGTCGTCTCCGCAAGCCTCGCGCGGGCAGGCCTATCGAGTCTATGCTCGACCTGGCGGAGGGTGATTATGTGGTGCACCTCGCCAGCGGAATTGCGAAGTTCGAGGGCCTGAAGAAGCTCGACCAGGGCGAAGCTGGGGAGGAGTATCTCAGATTAAAATTCGCCGACGGGGCTGTGCTGCACGTTCCCACCAGCGAGATTCACCTCGTGCAAAAGTACATCGGCTCCAAGGGTCATAAGCCCAAGCTGAGCAAACTTGGCGGCGGGCACTGGGCGCGGGCCAAGGAAAAAGTCGTCGAAGCGGTGCAAGACCTCGCTGCGGAAATGCTGCGACTCCAGGCCTTGCGGGCAGCGAGCGTGGGGATGAGCTATCCGCAAACCACGCCGTTGCAGCAGCAGTTGGCGGAGGAGTTTTTGTACACCGAAACGCCCGACCAGCTCCAGGCAATCGGGCTGATCGACCGCGACCTGGCCAGGCCAGAGCCGATGGACAGACTCATCTGCGGCGATGTTGGCTATGGCAAGACCGAGATCGCAATGCGGGCTGCGATGAAAATCGTCGAAGCAGGCCGGCAGGTCGCACTGCTCGTGCCGACGACCGTTTTGGCGGAGCAACACTGTCGAACTTTCACTCAGCGGTTCGCGGATTTCCCCGTCAATGTCGAAATGCTAAGCCGCTTCCGCACCGCCAAGCAACAGCGGGAGATTCTCCACAAGCTCTCGCTCGGACAGGTGGACATCCTCATCGGCACGCATAGGCTGTTGAGCAAGGACGTGAAATTTCCCGACCTGGGCATGGTCATTATCGACGAGGAACAGCGGTTCGGCGTCGCAGCCAAGGAGCACCTCAAAGGCCTGCGGGCTACGGTGGATGTGCTGACCCTCACCGCCACGCCGATACCCCGGACGCTGCACATGGCCCTGCTCGGGCTGCGGGATATCTGCTCGTTGCAAACCCCGCCGATGGACCGCCGGGCGATTTATACGGAGGTTACGCCCGTGGACGACGGGCTGTTGCGAGCGGCGATTCTGCGGGAACTCAACCGCGGCGGGCAGGTGTTTTTCGTGCATAACCGCGTGCATGATATCGACGGCATCGCCAACTACGCACGCAGCCTGGCTGGGGACGCGAAGGTCGCCATAGCGCATGGCCAGATGGCCCAGAAGCAACTCCAAGCCACCATGACGCAATTTCTCCGAGGCCAAATCGATGTGCTGGTATGCACCACGATTATCGAGTCGGGCCTGGATATCCCCACCGCCAACACGATGATAATAAACGAGTCCGACCGGTTCGGCCTGGCTGAGCTGCACCAATTGCGAGGCCGGGTCGGGCGGTACAAACATCGGGCCTACTGCTATCTGCTCCTGCCGAAACGCCGCTCGGTTTCGCCGGTGGCCGCCAAGCGTCTAAAAGCTATCGAAGATTTTTCCGACCTCGGCGCGGGGTTTCAGATAGCGATGCGCGACCTGGAAATTCGCGGAGCGGGCAACATCCTCGGTTCGCAGCAGAGCGGGTATATCGCAGCGGTTGGCTATGAACTTTACTGCCAACTGCTGGGCGATTCGGTACGCAAGCTCCAGGGCAAGCCCGCCCAGCCCAGGATAAGCGTGCATATCGAGCTGGGCATCGAGGCACAAATTCCGCGGTCGTATATTCCCTCGCAACGCCAGCGGATGGAGATATATCGGCGAATCGTGCATTGCACCAGCCGGGCTGACCTGCGACAACTCCGAGGCGACCTGGACGACGCGTTTGGCAAGCACCCCAAGCCGGTGGACTTGCTGCTGGACATCGCCCAGCTGCGAATCGACGCCGCCGCAGCCGGGGTAAGGAGCATAATACTAATGCCGCCGGACGTTATTTTCCGCGTGGACGACCACCGCCGAGCTGAGCGAGTTTTCCAAGGCGCCGCCGGCAGCGTCCGCCTGGGCGACCAAAAAACCCTCCACTGGCGACCCCCAAAACCATACCTGGAAATGCCAACACTACTAAGAGTCCTACTGCGAAGATTCGA
>JAOZNE010000040.1:0-12601 GCA_029933955.1 Phycisphaerae bacterium | reverse complement strand
CTACCACAGCCTACGGCTAAGGATTCACCGACAGACTCCCATACGGGAGCCTGCCGAGCGTTTCAAATTAGCCGTTGTTAAAGTGGTAGTTTTCCAACGATGCAAACGCTTGGTCAGACCAAGTTCAAATTGTTTTTCTCTTGGCTGGGTGCGAACCAATACGGACAGGTTTCAACCACCCAGATAACAGGATACCACGGAATTGGCGTTTCACCAAGGGAAAAACCTCTGAAAAAACCCCTGGATTCCCAATCAAATTGGGAATGACAAAGAAAAGAAAAAGAATGGATTCCCGCCTTCGCGGGAATGACACGGGAGAAACGCCGATATCGTGGTTGCTACGCGAATTTTCACAGCCGGGGGCGACTGTGCTACGTGTTTTTTTTACTTTCCCTTATTGTTGATGATTGGGGTTAGGAATGTTATTAGTAGCCAGGCGGTTACTGTTGCGGCGGCTATCAGGAAGACCCACCAGCCGCCCCAGATTGCTAGCAGGGGTATCGCGGCGCTTGTCCATAGGCCGCCACCCATGAACGGTTCGTGGAGAATTTGCTTGTATGCGAAGGCTTCAGCTGCGGGGGTTTCGTAGTCCGGGTCTACCACTCGCAGCAGCAAAAGTCCTGTGGCGGTAACGCCCATGGATTGGCCCATCTCGGCCATGGCCCGCTCGAACCAGGCGTTTGGCAGCATGAACCTCGCCAGGACCAACACGCAAAAAACATTCCACGCGATGCCAGCAGCCATGAGTATCATCAACGGCAGGATGTATTGTTGCAGCTCGGCGATGTGGATGGTGGCGATTGCTGCCACGACGAGGAAGTCCAGCGACGCGTTTTGGATTCGCCGCGTCAGGCCATGGTCGATGAGCTTGTTCTTGTCGAACTTTTGCTCCCACAGCTGCACGATCAGCCCGCCTATCATGCACAGCGGAAACAGCGGAAACGCGCTCATGACTTTCCCGAAAGTTTCGTTGCCCGAGGCATTCCCCGCAGCGACCAGGCCCAGCTGAATTAGATATCCTATCAGCAGCGCGATGGCGACAAGCCCCAGATGGAGCGTGAAAGTTTCGATGGAATCCGACGACACCGTCAGCCTGCCGGCTTCGGGCCTGCGTGCCAGCGGGACGATGGCGATGCTGTCGTCCTCTCCGACATCCTGCGGCGAGGTTCGCTTTTGCCTGACGACATGTCCGCGGCGGATCGCCCAGTTGACGAGAATCATGCCGACGATGACCGCGCTGCACAGGCCAAAGGTCGCGCTGAGCAGGGCGAGGTCTTTTCCCTGCTGCCAGTCGAAACTTTCGAAAGTTTTGCCCAGGCCGGTCGCCGTGCCGTGGCCTCCCTCGAAGCCGACGGGTAAAATCCCGCCGAACATCGCAGGCAGCGCGGGCCAGATGAATTGGATGAGCACGAGAAATATCCCGATGCCGACGACATATTGGCCCCAGGCTACGACCTGTCCGTAAGCTAGCTGAGGCCCAGCGCGTCGCCAGATTTTCCGAACCGCTGGGATCGGCACGCCGAGGAACAGGCACGCGAAAACCACGTTTATGAGTATGCCCGGCAGCTTGTCCCAGCCTAGCGTCCAGGCTGGCGGAATTGTTAGGCCAACATGCGGAGCGGCCTGGAATATCGCCAAGCCAAGCAGCCCAGCTATAACGCACGACGGCAGATAAAGCCATCGCAGCACCCGCAGCCTACTCCGCAAAACATATCCAACCAACAGCAAAACGCTAAGTGCGATAAACGATTTCATCAAAAGATCCTTTAGTGGTTATCAGATTTGCGTCAGGCCTACAACTCGATATCCCGCATCATATCTTCCGGGCTTTCATAACTATTCATATAACGCTTGAACTGGTTCATAGCCTTGGTTAATTCTTCAACATCTTCCGGGTTTTCCATGGAGAACATGCGTTGCATATTTTGCAATCCTTTTTCGGCAAAGCGGTCATCGTCCATTTCATTGTCATCGGCCAGGCCTCCTTCACAGGTTGCCTGCATCAGCGACTCGACTATTATCCCGGCTATATCTTCCAGGTATGCGCAGGGCTTTTCGTTGTTTGCGAAACACCATTTTACGGCGCCGTTGAACAGTCGTTCCCGCACAGAGTCTGCGATTTCGCCCATTGTAGTATCCTGCTCATCTTCATCATCTTCTTCTTTATCATCGGGATACCAAGGCTCATCTCCAAACTCGGACACATAATCCACATCATCTCTCGATAAAAATTCATCGAACGTGCAGCCTACAAGACGCTTGCGAAGGTCACTCATCGACCCGCACCAAAGAAGTCCCCCGTCTTTACCGAAGTTGCTTATATCCGCGGAATCTATATCGCCAACGCCTCCGATAATTTTCACGGCGCGTTCATAGTGCCTGGGCAGACGAAAACCGTTTTGCCTGGCGAATCGTATCCCGCCAGCTACCAAACTGCGAACATCCTCCAAGTCGATGTCGATTAAATTTACTCCATGGTTCTTATTCGCATCACGAAATTCGCTCATGGAAATTTCGAGCCTATACCATGCGTCTTTCAGTCCGGCACACCAAGTATCCACAAGAAAACCCACTGTCGCGTAACCGCCACCTGGCACATGAACAAGAACCTGCACCGACGCCATACCCTCGTCCTGCCAATTATCGTTAACCAGACATCGCTCCGCCAGGCCAGCCGAGCCGAGCCGCAGATAGGGGCTGACACTTGCGCGTCGGCGATGCAAATCTTTTTTCTTTTTCCGCTTTAGGCGATGCCGTTCTGTCTTGCGTGAATTGCCGCTCATGATTTTTCCTTTAACTTCGATATGTCCATTTTGATGGCACCGGATATTTGGGCCTGGTTTTTCAGTGGTTATCAGGCCGGTTGGAGTTCTTGTCGCGGTCTTAGTATGCCCTTGGAATCCAGGTAGGCTTCGCAGCGGGTCATCATGCCCGCGTCGTTGCTGTGGCCATCGAATTGCAGACTAAGGAACGGCTTGCCCGAGGCTGTTCGCACGAAATGTTTGATGAACGAATCAGGCCCGCACTTGAAATTCGTGATGTAGATAATGTGCAGGTTTTCGTGTTGGCCTACGATTTTGGCAGCGGCCAGGATATGCTGGCCGAGGTTCCAATACATGCTGTCGTTGATATCGCGGACATCGACCGGCTCAGTGTCCAGGAAGTCCAGCGGGATAACATTGACGCCGTAATAATCGCGAAGTTTTTGGCCTACCGAGAGATTCACACCCGCGTCGTGCACATTATAATGCCTGCCCAGCAGCACGATTCCACTCTCGCCCGTCTGTTCGAGCGTCGCCATGGCCTGGGCTCCTTTTTGCAAAATAGCCCGGTCGAACGCATCCTTAGCCTCGTAGCCCGCCTCGAGTGCTGCCCGCAGCCTGGCCTTGCTCAGTCCCATCGAGCGGATCGGCTGAAAGTTCATCATAAACTCCGTCATGTCTCGCAGCACCACCGTTTTGCCCTCCCGAAAAGCTATTCGCGGCGTGATGAACTTTTCCGCATACCCAGCCAGGGCTGGGGCGCGACGGGTTACGAACGGCAGAGTCTGATGCCACGGACACAGGTGCGCTTCGGTGTGCGTCCACCGCGTCTCGAGCGACAGAATGTTCGGCATGAAAATAAAGTCCACACCTTTCTCCGCCAGGTTTGCAACGTGGCCATGCGCGACGATAATCGGGAAGCAAGGCTCAGCTACCACAGCCTGGAGACCGGCGGAGATAATCTTCTTGTTCGTCGGGTCAGACAGCACTGTCTCGAAGCCCAGATGCGAGAAAAACGTCCGCCACATGGGCAGCTGACTCCAGGCGAACATCGTCAGCGGAATACCCACCTTCGGCGCCCCAGCGGGGAGCGACGGCAGAGCGGAGGTGTCCGTCAACAGCTCATTGCGGAACTTCATCAGGTCGTCGATGATCGGTTTTTTAAGGGACTTGCTGCGTTTGCGGAACTTGTCGGAACACTTGTCGCCCCAGTAGGTCTTCTCGCCCTCGACGTTGAATTCCTGTATCTGGCAGTCGTTCGAACAGCCCTTGCAGGTAAACTCGCGCAGCTGGTAGTCGACTTTTTCCATGTCATACCCTCGGAATCGCGACGGCGTGGAGACTCCATGCCGCTCCATTTCCTCTGCGTATGCACTGACGCTTTTGCTGGGCCTGGCTGCCGATTGCATCTTCTCCCGGGCCAGCAGCGCACAGCCTATCGCGCCGATTACGCCGTTGTGTGGCGGGACGATTACCTCCTTGCCGGTAACCATGCTGAAGGCTGCTGCGGTGGCGTCGTTGTAAGCTGTGCCGCCCTGAAAAAAAATGCAGTTGCCAATATGTCTGCCTCGCACGACGCGGTTTATGTAGTTGTAGACCACCGAGTAAGCCAGGCCCGCGACCAGGTCAGCCTTGGCTGCGCCGCGCTGCATGTAGCTGTTGACATCGCGTTCCATAAAGACGGTGCATCGCTCGCCCAGGCGTATCGGAGCCTTGCTGGACAGTGCCAGCTCGGCGAACTCGCCCTTGATCGCGATGTCCAGTTCCTCTGCCCGCTCTTCCAGGAAGCTGCCCGTGCCCGCGGCGCAGGCTTCGTTCATGGTGAAGTCCACCACCACGCCGTCCTGCAGCGAGATGTATTTCGAATCCTGCCCGCCGATTTCGAATATCGTATCTGGCACGCGTCCGCCCAGCAGGGTTTGGCCTATGAATGTCGAGCCGGTTTTGTGCGCGGTGATTTCGTCGTTGATAGTGTCCGCTCCGACCAGCTCGCCGATAAGTTCCCGTCCGCTGCCAGTGGTGCCCACGCCGCAGATGTTCAACTTGCCGCCCCATGCGGATTCAATCTCTCGCAAGGCTCCAGCTACGACCTCGATGGGCCTGCCCTGCGTGCGGGTGTATATTTCCTCGATGACTCGCCCGTCGGGGTCGACCACTACCACGTTGGTCGAGACGCTGCCGATGTCGATGCCCATATACGCGTCGATGCGACCCTCGCCGTGGGCTTCGAAAGGCCTGGCCTGGTCGCGCAGGAGCATGACATTGTCCATCTTCAGCGGCTCGGCGGTTGGGAACACGCCGTGCTCGCAGTCGCTGCTTGCCCGAAGCTCCGCCATGTGCGAAAGGTTCGCCCCGTGCTGCTGGGCGGAGGCGATAGACGCAGCTCCGATAGCGGGGATGTGCGCACTGACCGCGGCGGGAACTTTCAGCTCGTCTTCGCTCAGGTCGAACGCCTCAGCCATGGCCCGCACGACCGCTTCGTTGGCGGTTACCCCGCCGATGAAAACCACGGGCGACTCGACGGGATGGCTTCGGACGACAGCGGTGCGGAAGTTGCGAGCTACCGCGTTGCACAGGCCTCGCAAAACCTCCGCGGGGTTATAGCCTTTCTGCTGGGCGTGGATCATGTCGCTCTTGGCGAAGACGCTGCACCGCCCAGCTACCTGGGCAGCCCGCTGGGCCTGGAGACAGAGTTGTCCAATCTCTTCGACTTTATACCTCAGCCTGCCTGCCTGCTGGTCGATGAACGAGCCTGTCCCAGCTGCGCAGTCGCCGTTGGTGGAGTAGTCCACAATGCCGTAGCTGCCTGGGGAATCCTGGCTGAGCAACAAATACTTGCTAGCTTCGCCGCCCATCTCGAAAACCGTCCGGGCTTCGATATCCATCGTCGACAGGCCTGCCGCTATCGCGCGGAATTCGTTAACAACCGTCGCTTCGAGTTTCGCAGCTGACGCCTGGGCACCGCTGCCCGTCAGCACGACCCCGCCGACGCCATCGACGCCGCAGACCCGGATAATTTCCTCGAGGAAAAACGTCGCAGCCGCGATGGGCTTGCCTCGCGTACGACGATATTCGCTGAGCAGAAGTTCCGTGCCGTCGTCGAGTTTTCGCAGCAGAGAGAACCCCTCGACGCCCCCGCCGGCAGCTTGGCTGTCTGGCGTTACCAACAATGCCGCTGTCGCACTGACAGCTCCGATATCGATTCCAACATAGCAACTCATTGCACACTCCGGTTAAATCCACGCCGATATCTCGGTGCCATGCTTCTGCCTGCAGAAACATGTTCAACATCACCACCCGTTGCCATGCTTCTGCCTGCAGAAACATGTTTAACATCACCCGAACAGGCAGAGCTTTACAGGGAGACAGGCATGAAAATCAGTCCATAGAACCGGCTATTATGCCAATTTGAGCAATAAATATCCAGCCCAAATTGGCTGGTAGATTGGTGGGGGTGGTTGACTGGTGGATTGGTGGCTTGGTTAACTGGTTGACTGGCTTCCCCTCGTGTCATTCCCGCTTCCCGATCGGGTCGAGGACAAGCTTCGCGGGAATGACACGTGGGGGGCGCTTGCGTGGGAATTGACAAAAAAAACGCATAGGTGAGACGCCCGGGCCATGAAAAGACCATAACCTCGACTGAATCCTGACTTCTGACTCCTGCTATGCTATACTGTCCCCCTGGCGAAACTGCTGGCAGAGTTACTGGGCTAAGAGAAAATTTCCGACCGACGAATGTATAAACTAAGGCTGAAAATATTGCTGGGCGTTTTTGCCCTGATGTTCCTTGCCGTCCTGGCCAAGCTGGGGTATATGCAGATTTTCCGCGGCCAATACTACCGCACCGAAGCTGGCAAGCGGCTCGAGTCGTTTCAATTTCCACAGTCTCAGCGTGGCAGAATACTTGACCGCAACGATGTTATCCTGGCAGAGGACGAAGCCTGTCGGGACCTGCGAATGGATTATCGCTTCATCGTCGGCGATAAAAAATGGGCTAGGCGACAGGTGCGAAAAATTCGCAAGCGGGAGGGTGTCTCGTCTGACCAGGCCCACGAGATATACCGCCAGCGCGCCCAGAACGCGTGGAAGCTCGCCAGGCTGGTCGCCCAGGCTAGCGGGGTGGATCTGACCAGCCGCCTGACCAGGATTAAGCGGAATGTCGAGCGGCTGTACCGCGTAATCAACCGCAACAAGGACGTCGCCCAGCCTATCCGCGAGCAACACATGAGCCATACCGTCGTAGCTGGCTTGGACGACGAGATGGCCCAGCGTCTCCGAGCGACGGGACAGCGAGGCAGTTGGGGCGAGCTGTTGGAAAATTCGGTAGGCCTGTCCGTCGTAGCGAGTCATCGGCGGGTTTATCCCCAGGGCGATATCGCCTGTCATATCATCGGCAGCATCGGGCCTGTTTTCCGCGAGGACGCGCTGAAACACAACCTTACCCCTTCCCAGGCGGATTGGCTCAAACGGCGGATGACGAACTACTTCGCTGGCGACGTTATCGGCAAGAGCGGCGTGGAGAAGATGGCGGAGTATAAGCTGCGTCCCCGGCGCGGGCTTCGCAGGTTCGACTCGCCGGGCCAGCCAAGCCAAACCGTCCGGGCCAGGCCTGGCAAGGACGTCAGGCTGACCATCGACATAGACCTGCAGCGCGAGCTGACGGCCCTGCTGAAAAACTCAGGACACACCGGCAGCATCGTCGTTCTCGATATCCAAACCGGCGAGATTCTCGCGATGGTGTCTTGGCCTACCTACGACCTGAACACGTATCGGCGGGACTATACGTCGCTCGTGCGAGACCGGAAAAATCGCATCGCCCTGCCATTGATGCACCGGGCGGTCGCGTCGATGTATCCCCCAGGCTCGACGGTAAAACCAATCACCGCCATTGCTGCGATGTCAGCGGGGAAAATCGGGCCATACTCACAACTGGAATGCACGGGCAAAAACCCTTTCGCTCGCAACGGCAAGCCTCGCTGCTGGATACACCAGAAAAAACACAACTGGGGTAGACATGGCATGTTGACTCTTCGCGACGCTCTGAAAAAAAGCTGCAATATTTATTTCGTGCGCCTTGGCCAGATGCTCGGAGCCGAGCAGATGTGTCGCTGGCTGGAGCAGTTTGGCTATGGCAGCAAACCCGGCACGGGCCTGGGCGAAGAAAGGGCCGGCGTGGTGGGCACGGAAAAATATCTCCGCCGAAGATTTAACAGGGGCTATCGACCAAGCGACGCGTGGTACTACGCGATAGGCCAGGGGGTGATGGCAGCTTCGCCCTTGCAAGTTGCCGGCGCTACGGCTACCATCGCACGGGGCGGGGTGTTTCTCTCGCCGAAAATTTGCACAAACGCCGGGCCGAGGCAGATAATAAGAGGTCAGGCCCTGCCCGCAGCTTATACGCGGGCGATACGCGACGGCATGGAAGCGGTGGTGCACGAGCGAGGCGGCACAGCATACAAATACTGGAACATAGTCGACGCCGAAACCCACCCGCCGCCGAGCGTGAGAATTTGCGGCAAGACGGGTACAGCCCAGACCGCGCCGATGCGAATAGACTCCGATGGCGATGGGAGAATCACAGGCCGAGATGAAGTGGTAAAAACCGGCGACACGGGCTGGTTCACAGGCTTTTGGCCCGCGAGAAATCCGAAATACGCGTTCGCCGTCATGGTGGAATACATCCACAAAGGCGGCGGAGCCACAGCCGGGCCTATCGCAAGAGAAGTTGTAAGGATATGTCAGGAGTCAGGATTCAGAAGACAGGATTCAGGAGTCAGAATTCAGGAATAGTCAGGCGTGTTAATTTGTAATCTTTTACCAGTCAACTAATCAACTAATCAACCAGTCAACCAATAACAACATGGCACAAGCGACGATGGCAATTGATAATCTTACCGAGCCGTTGGCTGGGCGAAGCCTGTGGGCTGACGCGGTTACCCGACTTCGGCGCGACAGGCTTGCGATGATCTGCTTCTGCATTATCGCAGCTTACGTCCTGATAGCTATTGTCTCGCCGATTGTCTTTGGCAGCTGGTCGAACTCGCAAAATTATGACAACGTCAACGCCGCCCCCTCGGCTAGCCATTGGCTTGGCACGGACACCTTTGGGCGGGACGTCCTGCAAAAAACGCTCCTGGGAGCCAGCACATCCATGACCGTCGGCTTCATGGCCAACATAATCGCCGTGCCGCTTGGCATGTTTCTCGGCGCGGTGGCTGGCTATTACGGCGGCTGGGTCGACGACATTATCGTTTGGCTGTACACCACGCTGACCTGCATTCCGGGGATAATTTTGCTTATCGTGCTGAAGTTCGCCTTCGCGGGCCGGGCCTTGCTGGCCGGGACGCCGCTGGAGATGGACCTGGGCGGCATGGCTGGGACGTACCTGGCCCTGGGCGTAATCAGCTGGATCGGCACGTGCAGACTCGTCCGGGCTGAGACGATGAGGCTGCGCGAGATGGACTACGTCCTGGCCAGCCGGGCCTCTGGGCGAGGGCCTTTGGCGATACTGCTAAGACACATCCTGCCAAACGTAACGCACCTGGGCATCATCAATTTCTCGCTGGGCTTCGTAGGAGCTATCAAGGCGGAGGTCATCTTAAGCTACCTGGGCCTGGGCGTAACGGACAGGCCTAGCTGGGGCAAAATGATCGACGCCGCCCGGATGGACGTCATCGTAGGCAGGTGGTGGGAGCTGGCGTCAGCGGTCGTAGCGATGTTCATAATAGTCCTAGCCTGGAGCATCTTCGGCGACAGACTACGAGACGCCCTGGACCCAAAACTTAAAAATACATGAAAAAGCAGGAGTCAGGATTCAGGAGTCAGAAGTCAGTAAAAACAAAAACAGCAAAACAGCAAACTACGAAATACGCGAAAGAACGCGAAAACAGATTTTTTCAATAAACTTTCGCGGTTTTCGCGTCTTTCGTAGTTGCTGTTGTTACTTATAGCTAAACACTCTTCATCTTTGCGTTCTATGCGTTCTTTTGCGGTGAATTTTGCTGTTTTTAAATTCGTGTTTATTAGTGTTCATTCGTGGTTCGCTGTTTTTGTTTTTACTGATAACTGACAACTGACAACTATAAATTGATGACTGATAACTTTAATGAACATTTGCTGCGGGTTGAAAACCTGCGGACGCATTTTTGTACCGACGACGGCATTGTCCGCGCCGCGGATGGGGTGAGCTTCGATATCGCCCCGGGCGAGACATTCGCACTGGTTGGCGAGTCCGGCTGCGGCAAGAGCGTTACGGCATTTTCCATAATGAGGCTCCTGGCCTGTCCGCCTGCGAAAATCGAAGCAGGTTGTGTGAGCCTGCAAGGCCTGGACCTGTTGAAACTCTCCGAGCGACAAATGCGAAAAATCCGTGGCGGGCTTATCGGCATGGTTTTCCAGGAGCCTATGAGTTCGCTCAACCCCGTGTTTACCTGCGGCAGCCAAATCGTCGAAGCTATCCGCCTGCACCGCAAAATATCCCCCGCCAACGCACGGGCCAGGGCAATCGAGCTGCTGGAGAAGGTCGGCATACCAGCTCCCGCTCAGCGTTTCGGCGAGTACCCGCACCAACTCTCCGGCGGAATGAGACAACGCGTGATGATAGCTATGGCCCTGGCGGGCGAGCCTAAACTGCTGATAGCGGACGAGCCTACCACCGCGCTGGACGTTACCATCCAGGCACAAATACTCGACCTGTTCGCGGATATCCAGGCTCAGGACGGCCTGGGTGTTATGCTCATCACACACGACCTGGCGGTGGTCGCACAAAGCGCCAAACGAGCTGCGGTAATGTACGCATCGAAAATCGTCGAGATGACCAGCGTGGAAAAACTTTTCGCCGACCCAGCACATCCGTACACGCAAGGTCTGTTTCGTTCCATCCCAAAACTAGGCCAAGCCAAAGACAGACTGGACACCATCCCCGGAACCGTGCCGAACCCGCTGAGCTTTCCCGCCGGCTGTAAGTTTCATCCGAGGTGTCCGCTAGGCTGCGACAAAACACGATGTCAAACACAAGAACCGACCCTGCGAGAAATATCGCCAAGCCACCGCGTAGCCTGCTGGGAAGTGCCAGGCTATGAAGAAGCGAATGACGAATGATGAAATCCGAATGACGAAGAGGAAACAATAAAAACACATTCAGATTGGGTGCCGTGGTTGCGGTGTTTGCAACCACGATAGACGATGGCGTGGTTGCAAACACCGCAACCACGGCACCCATTATAAAAAATGTGCTGCTACGAAAATACGAATGACTGACGACCAAAAAAATCCGCTGCTGCAAGTTACAGGCCTCAAGACGCACTTCGCCGTTGGGCGCGGGGTGTTCTCGCGCGGGCAGACGGTCAAAGCGGTCGACGGAGTAGACTTTGCCCTGTCCAAAGGCAAAACGCTGGCACTGGTGGGCGAGAGCGGTTCGGGCAAGACCACCGTTGGCCGAACTCTGCTGCGCCTAATTCCGCCCGCAGCGGGGTCGGTGAATTTCGATGGCCAGGATGTCTTTAGCCTCTCCGGCAGCGGGCTAAAAAAGTTCCGTAGCCGAATGCAAATGATTTTCCAAGACCCCGTAGCATCGTTGAACCCGCGGATGACGGTAGGCCATATCGTAGCTGAGCCGTTGTGCGTACATTTTAGCCTGACCCGCCGCGAGCGTCGCCAGCGGGTGGAAGGGCTGCTTCGGCGTGTGGGCCTGTCCGAGCGATACATCAACCGATACCCGCACGAATTCTCCGGCGGGCAAAGGCAGCGAATCGGCATCGCCCGGGCCTTGGCGTGCGAGCCGGAGCTGATAGTCTGCGACGAACCGGTCAGCGCGCTGGACGTTTCCATCCAGGCACAGATACTCAATCTGCTGTCCGACCTGCAAGACGAACTGGGCCTAAGCTATCTGTTCATCGCCCACAACCTGGCGGTGGTCGAACACTTCGCCGACGAAATAGCGGTGATGTACCTGGGCAAAATCGTCGAGACGGCACCCAAGGCTGAGGTGCTTGGCGGCGGGGCTGGGTATGGCCATCTGGTGCACCCATACGCCCGAGCGTTGCTATCGTCAGTCCCCACGCCAGACCCCGCAACCAGGCTGGAGCATAGCCGAATCGAGCTGTCCGGGGAAATCCCCTCGCCTGTAAACCCGCCGACAGGCTGCGTGTTTCACCCTCGCTGCCCGCTGACTCGAACCCAAGCTGGGCATCTCCCGCCAGAGCAAACAGTGGAAATTCCAAACGGCGAAGGCCTGGTTCGCATTGTAAAAAGATGCGCCTGCCAAACCCCCCAACTAACCCCCACACCAAACAACCCAGCCCACCGCCACGCCTGCCTGCTACAGCATGAATAGTTGGCTGGTTGACAGGTTTTTCTTGTCATTTTTTTTCTTTTTTTTCTAATTATTCTTTCCCTTTGCGTTCCTTGCGTTCTTTTGCGGTAGATTTTTTTTCTTTTTTTCTCAGATATTATTCAAGTCCCTTGTGCCGCTTTCGATAATCGGAGTTGGAAGCAGCCAAGACGTCTGCGAGTGTCAGACGCTTACGAGTCGGCTGCTTTACAACGGAAGCTTGCGAATTTATGAATTCGTAAATATTGTAGGAGAAGTAAAATGTTGGCAATCAAGAACAACCTGATGGCACAAGGCGCAGCTCGTAACTTGGGAATAAGTTATAATAAGCTAGCTACGTCGGTACAAAGACTCTCGTCCGGTCTGCGTATCAACAGTTCGAAGGACGACGCAGCAGGTTTGGCTGTCCGCGAACTTATCCGGGCGGACGTAGCTGCTTTGAACCAGGGAGCCCGAAACGCCAACGACGGCGTCTCGATGCTTCAGACGGCTGAGGGTGCCCTGGGCG
>JAOZNE010000039.1:2298-12616 GCA_029933955.1 Phycisphaerae bacterium | reverse complement strand
TGTCAAATTTTGTCAGGCCCGAATTGTGCGACAGGCTCTTTTTTTATTTTTTTTTGGCTTATGCAAATCTGAATCTTAGGCTTCTTTCGTACCGCTTGTTGTGGCGTGGGACTTTCTTGGGAATGTCCCCAAACTCAGTTTGGCTGCCACAGCCAGGCTGGGCGGCAGGATTGCGGGGCAGACTTCGCGACAACTCAGACACGCGAAGCCTTCGACTGGAAATTATGGAAGCCATTCAATCAGGAGGCTTGGAAATGCTGGAAAATAAAATCGTCGGACATATCGCGTTGCTCATCGCTCTGGGTTGCCTTGTCTCTCAAACCTGGGCCAAGCCCATACGCGGGAGTAAAACCGAGGCCTCTCCCATAGGCGAACGGGCCAAGAAAACCTCGCCCACACCCATCCCCGCTTCTCCGCAAAAAGCATCGCCCAGGCAGGAACGCCAGCCCCACCCCAAAAAACAAACAGCTTCTATAGACATAGATTCACTGGCGTTGTACTCCGGCAAGTCGTTGCTATTTCACGGCAAGAACGTTGTCGATGCCCCCATCGCCGCCGCCGGGTACCTCTCTATGGGCAGCGGCTCAAAGGCCAGGAGTCTCTACAGCGGTGGCAAAGTGTACCTGGGCATTGATTCAAAAGTTAGGGGGGATATCTGGGCTAACGGCAACGTCAATATCAGGGACAATAGCTATGTTGACGGCAATGTAATTTCGCGAGGCAATTACTGGAAGCACAAAACAGCCACGGTTACCGGCAATGTCCAGCGCGGCAAAAACGCCGAGCTGCTCGTGCTGCCGAGCATGGAGACCGCACCAAGCGGCGAAAGGCTGGGCGAGACTATATGGGGAGGCCGGGGAACTGCGACCAACCTGGCTTCGGGCAGCTACGACACCGCAGGGTTCGACCGCAACGCCACGCTGAATCTCTCAGCTGGCACCTATACCATGAAGAGCTTTTGGATGGACAAAGAAGGCTCGGTCAACGTCGATACGTCTTTGGGCGATGTTATACTGAACGTGCACAGCGGCTTTTCCGTCGGGCGCGATGTTACGTTCAACACCCTCGGCGATGGCGACCTGTTCGTCAATGTCTTTGACAAAGACGTTTGGCTGGACAACAACGCCAAGATGGACGCGACCGTCCGGGTCTTCAAAGGCAAATTCGGAGCGGGTAAGGATGTAGTTTTGACCGGTACATTCCACGCCAGCGATAATATCTCTCTGGGCCAAGGCTCGCAGGTTACCTACGCATCCTCCGGCTCAACTGTGCCGGAACCGACAACCATAGCACTGTTGGCCTGCGGCGGGATGATGTGCATCCTGAGAAAATATCGAAGAACGTAGAGCTAATAGTATCCAGTCAAAACCGCAGAGAGACTTCTATTGTATTACGGTGTTGCCTCTGGCGCAGCCGGGGTTGATCGACGGCAGTTTCCTGATCGTCGATGGTCTTGTGAACGGTATTGGCAAGGTAGTTTCTCCGGCCATTGCCCCAAACCAATTCCACCGGATTCAACTCCGGATTGTACGGCGGCAAGCGGAAAAATAGCCCGGCTGGATGTGCTGTAAGCCGAGTTCTGTCTCTTCGTCGCAGCGGGCTAGTCTGCAGGCGAAAACGAAGACCATTTATCTTGACCCGCCCTCGCGGACGAGCTCTGCCCAGCACTAATTTGTCTTCCGTACAACTTGGCCCACCACAAAGCCAGCCGTCGCGCAGAGACAAATCAGTGCCGGGCAAGCGGCCTACCCGTAACTCAATCGGCCTGGATCTGACCATCGTTACTGCTTGGCCTTGCACCCGGTGGGGTTTACCCTGCCACGGACCTCACAGCCCGCGCGGTGCGCTCTTACCGCACCATTTCACCCTTACCCCGCACTAATTTACCGCGCATATCGCAGCCTGAAACAGCCGCGTTATACGGCAAGCGGTAAATTAGTGCGGGGCGGTATATTTTCTGTGGCACTTTCCCTACCCAGCACTGAAATCAGCGCCAAGCGGTGGGCGTTACCCACCACCGTAATCCAGTGGTGCTCGGACTTTCCTCCCTCCGCGCAAGTACTCTATAACAGGCGAAGAGCGGCCTTCCACACATCCAGCCAACCATATTATACACCACTTCCCGATAAGAAGCAAAAAGGCGGCTATGATACAAGACGGCAAATGACGAATTCCGAAATCCGAATGAGGAATCAATGACAAATGCCGAATGGCTGAAAAACAACCAATGCCCGTTCGTCTCCCCCATGTCATTCCCGCGCAGGCGGGAATCCATTTTTTTCTGTCATTCCCGCGAAAGCTCGGTGCCGTGGTTGCGGCATTCCCAGCCACGACACCGAGCCTGTTGCCTATTTGCCTGCTTGTACTTCCATGATAACGATGGGGCAGCCAGCCAGGGCTTGGGCGATGATTTTGCCGTTCATTTCTTCGAGCAGTATCATCTCAGCCAATTTTTTGTTCTTGGGCAATTCCGGGTCGACCTTTTCCTTGCCTTCGACTCGCTTGGCAACCTTTATAATATGAAAACCAAAGCTCGTGCGGACGATACCTGAAACTTCGCCGGGCTTGAGAGCAAAGGCTGCGACGGAAAATGGGGGCACCATCTTCTCGAAGGTGAACTCGCCCAGGTCGCCGCCCTTGACCTTGGACGGGCAGGAGGAGAATTCCTTGGCTGCGACCTCGAAGGTGGTCTTGCCAGCCTTGATGTCAGCTGCGATTTTCTCGAGCTTGGCAACGATCGCCTTCTGCCGGGCGGTGGCCGCGGTCGGCTCGCACTGCATGAGGATATGGCTGGCCTGTACCGCGGTGCCATTGAAGTAGCTGGGGTTGTCCTTGATAACCGCAGCTACTTTTTCCGGCGCGAGGGTCTGCTTGCGGAACTCCGCGACGCGGGCTTCGTCGGCAAGGTCCCCCTGGGTAATGCCCGCCCTTTTCATCAACGCCTCGACGGTAACGCCCTGGCCCTTGGCAGCCTCGGCCAGTCGCTGCTTGACCTTGTCCATGTCGGCTGGGGAAACTTCGATTTTCTGGCTGCGTATGAAATTTTTGAGCAGGTCCTGGAAAATCATTTGGCTACGGATTCGCGCCGGCAGGACGTCCACCCGCGACTGCAAGTTGCCAACGACACTAGCCCGGCGGTCGGCGGGAATGGAAGCCATCTGGTTTTGAACCTGGGCGTTGACCACCGTGAGATTCTCATCCACGATTTTGTTGATCTTATCGCCGGAGATTTCCTCCTGCCCGACAGTCGCAGCCACGGCTGGGAGCTTGGGCGGAGCTGTTATCTTCGGCGCGGGCTGAGTAGCCGGCTGAGTAGCTGGCTGAGTAGCCGGCTTTGAACTCGGCTGGGCGGCGGGCTTGGCGGCGGGGGCATCTTTTTCCGCGATGGCCAGACTACCAAAGGTCAGGGTACAAACGACAGCTACCGAAATCTTCTTCCAATTCTTCACGTTGCAATCTCCTGTAAAACATTACGGGCGTGGCCTATCAAGCCATCTTTCAACCCAATGAACAGCTGCCATCCAC
The DNA here is from genome assembly GCA_029933955.1 of Phycisphaerae bacterium. Taxonomy (GTDB): domain Bacteria; phylum Planctomycetota; class Phycisphaerae; order SM23-33; family SM23-33; genus B1-G9. Next base: position 9,091 of record JAOZNE010000039.1, on the reverse strand, counting down.
AGCAGCCTTGCGATAATACGCAATTGGAACCCCCATTGTTCACGTGAAGAGCGAAATTTGTAGCTTTTTTTTTATTTTTTTTTACACAGCCATCCCATAATCAGATGGATAGACAGCTCCGTAGGAGCTAAAAAAAATGCGAAGACCAACCGAATCCCCGCCGTCCATGGTGAATTTTTGTGTAGCCGTGAACGGTTACGTTCCGCGCAAAAAAAAGGCGGAGAAACCCCCGCAACCCCGTGAACAAAATGTCCCAGCTAAACGCTCAAGTCTCTCATTGGCGGAGGACCATCGCTGGTGGCAAAACTTTTGGCCTATTTAGCAGTGCGTCTTTTGCTTCGCAGAGGCAGCAAGGCCAGGAAACCAACGCCGATAATCGCCATTACCGCAGGCTCGAAAGCCAATCCTGTAGATGCTACCGGAACACCGTCCACACCAGCGGACCCGGAAGCTGCTACATCAGCATTGGCCCAACCAGAGAGGAGAATCAGCAACGCGAGACAAGAAACCAGAGCTACAGAAAACACAATCTTTCTCATTTTGAATCCCTTCCTTCCATCGAGAGGCCCGGCCCAGGGCATCTTGAGAGAATACAAATTACTAAAATCCACAGACAACAGTGTATGGCAAAAAAGCCAATCTGTCAAGGACATTTTTTTCAAAAATATAAAAATTTATAACACCTTTATTGCACAGATATTACAAGCAATTACTGATCACTGGAACAGTTTGAGATGTCGCTCCTGGGGAGCTTGAAAAACAGAAAAAGCTGGATTCCCGCTCCCCGATCAGGTCAAGGACAGACTTCGCGGGAATGACACGGGAAACCAGTCAACCAATCCGGGCAGTTATTTTCGGCGGGTCTTTCTGGCGGGGACACCGCCGGGCATCATGTTAGGGGGCATCATCACATCGCCGGGCATCATGCCTGGGCCTGGTTGTCCTGTGGGTCTGGCCGGGCGGCGTGGTGTTCTGGTTTTTTTCGTTCTCGTTCTCGGCTCGATGCCTCGCTCGGCGTCAACAAGTTCCTTGACCTTGACGGCGGTTTCCTTTGCCTCTTTCAGCAGTTCTCTGTATCGGCTGGAGCTTTTGTCCAGGTGCAACATTCTGCTGTGCAGCTCGCCCTTGGCGTCGAGGTAGACCATCTCGACCCCGCTGTTTCGCACCTGGCCACTGAAAGTAACTATCCGCTTGTTGAAGCTCAGCTCCAGCGGAATCGCGCCGGTGCTGAAGTCGATTACGGTTTTTTCCAGCTCGTTCGTAGCTGGGCTTATGACGGTGATTTTTTCCGGCTGGCCTATTTCCTGACCTACGGAAATTTTGCTGAACTGCACGCTGACCCGCTGGCCTAGCATTTTGCCAAAGACGGTCAGGGACACCCATCGCTTGGCTGGGTAGGCACCGGTGAGGAAGAACTCCAGCTCGCGATAGATAGCGACGGTGTCCGACCAGGGCGACCATTTTGTTTTGACGTATTTGATAGTGGCGTCTTGCGGGCGGTCTTTTTCCACATTTTGCGAGTGCGTCAGCAAGGGGTTGACGAAGACCATGCGGAACCGGCAGCGGTAGACCCTGCCGTATTTGATGCTGTCAGTATGGAACCACGCAAGTATCAGCCCAGCATCGATCTGACGCTGCGGGCTTGGCAAGGCCAGGGCCTCGGCGTCAGAAGTTCTGTCGGTTCGGGTACGGGTTCCCGGCAAGGTGCGGCCACGGACCGGCTGCTGGATGAACATCATATCCGGCTGGGCCTGAGGGGCGACTGGTTGACGCGCACGGAGGGTGCGGGCTGGAGTGGGCGTGCGTCTTTTCGAGTCTCGGCTATCGTCAGGCTTGGCGGGGGCCGGGAAAACTTTCAGGATATCTTTCACGGGCATATGTTCGATCCAATCAGCCTTGCCCTGGGGCGTCCATATTTGCTCATACGTAGGCTGAAGTTGGTCTATCATCCAGTTGGCGTAATAGTCCTCGCAAGCCTTTCGCACTTCCTGCGCGTTGGTGCCGGTGAAGTCCGGAATCTCCATAGCCTCGGCTACCTGACCGTCGTCGTCCCCCTGGCGGAGCGGGGTAATATCATCGACGGTCTTCCACTGCCCGTCAGGCTGTTTTTCCTGAAACTCGACTTCGTACCTCACCGCGACCAGCCGAGGTATGATAATCGTGTGCTTCAGCGCGTTTTCCCAGGCCCGCTGCAACTTGGCCCAGGGATAGACTATCGACGCCCGCCAGACGGGTTTCTCGCTAAACTTCACGCCGCCCTGCTCATCCTCTCGGCCTATCAGTTCCTCGCCGAACCACTGCCAGGGCTTCGACGGAGCTGGCATGATAGCGGAGATATTTTCCAGTGTAGGCTTAGAGCCAAGCTCGTCCTGGGAAGCTCCGTGATAGACCAGGCCTTTGAGTTTTGGCGAGAAATAATCCAGGCTGGTTTTCTCGCCGGGCAGAGGGTTTTTTTGGAGCTTCGTCAGCTGGGCAAGGTCTGTCCGCTCTGGGGGAGCTTCGCGTTTGACCCGTTTGATGACACGGTCTTGTTGTCGCACAGCAGTCAGGAGGCTTTTGTCTACTTCGTCGGGCGGTACCAGCTTGGTCTGGCCTCGCACGTTTACCACTTCCAGCCGGCGAGGCGTGGAGACGCCATAGCGAATCACCGCGTAGACAAGTATGAGCAGACAAACAGCCAGCACTATCTTCTCAACATGCGCGTCTATAAAACTTGTTCCTTGGACTTTGGCCATGGGGTCGTATGTCTCCTGTAACCGTTAATGCAAAGTTATCAGTTATCAGTTGTCAGTTATCAGTTGTCAGTAAAAGCAAAAAAATCCGTGGTTATCTGTGTTTATCCGTGGTTCACTGTTTTTATTTTTTACAACAATCCGTTTTCGCGTCCTTTCGCGTTTTTCGTAGTTCGCTGTTTTTATTGTTTTTGTTTTTGGTGTTTCAAAAAAATTCGTGTTTATCAGTGTTCATTCGTGGTTCATAGCTATGGGCGTTACTCGCTTCGGCCTGGCTGGGCCCATGGCATGGTGGGTTTTCTCTGGTCAAGCCTTTGTCCGGCTTTGAAGTTCTTGGCCTGGTCTATCAGGTCTTGATCCGTTTTTCGCAAGGCTGGGGGGGGGAGGGTTTCCAGCACCTCTATCGGCATAAGAGGCAGTCTCGTCCAGCCGCCCTGGCCTTCGTCCCACGAACCTCGAACCCAGTCCGCCAACAGCAGCAACTGCCCGGTGAAGGTTACTCGGGAGAGCGGGTCGGTGCCGTAATAATACATATCCTCTGATGGAGCAGCTGTGGCTGAAACTCGGGTTTTAACTTCAGCCCTGCTTGGCGGGACGATTTCCTCGTTGAGAATTATGTGATAATTTTGCTTCAGCAGGTTTCGCTCCAAGGCTGGGAGATACCGCGTGGGCATCAGGACGGTGAACTTGTAGTTGGCGACGTTGAACATCTTGTTGTCAGTATTGCGGGTGAGCGTAGCGGGGACAGGGAGTTTCTGCTCGGGAGTCTTTTTCTGGCGGGTTCGGCCTCGGGTGCGGCTTGGTGCCGCGGGCATACCGGGCATACCGGGCATGCCGGGCATGCCGGGCATGAAGCCTGGCGATCTGCCTGCGTCCGTAGCTGAGCGTCCGGCAGAAATTTTGGACGGGTCCCAGATTAGTTCGATTTTCTCCAGCCTGCGGATTGGCGAGTTCAGCACGTTTCTGTCCGAGCCAGTCAGGCCTTGCTTGTCCATCGTTTCCTCGATGGTCCTGGCCAGGGCTGCGACGATATCCCCCTGCACCCACAGGCCAACCTGCGCCTGCCAGATTTTCGCAGGCTCGATATACGAAACGATATCCCGCAACGGAAAAACATCGTCGAACGACTCGGAATCTGCGTATATCTGACCGGCTCTGGCCTGTCGATACCGCATGTTTTCCAGTGCGATCGCCATGGCCTGGGTGCTGAGGTTCGCATCGGTAGCACCTCTTCGCGGAGCTGCGAATGGTTGGGCGCCGGGAGCAAAACCGCCAGGGGGGGCAGCAGCTTTGCTCTCGCCATCGACGTGCTTGCTGCGGATTCGTTGCTGATAGCGGATGGTGTCTTCCTGCAACTGGGCTTCGGCTTTTATCTGCCTTTCGCTCGGCGGGGTGGTAGCTCGGAGCCTGCTGAGCATCTTGTTCAGAGATTTGTGATAGGCTACGACGAACTGATCCGCGAGGGTGTTGCGATCCCACGTTTTCGCGTCGTAGGGCAAGGCTGGGGTGTCGCCGCCCCGGAGGAGTTTCAGCGTCGGGACTTTGAAGTTTCTGCTGTTCCACTGGATATTCTGCTGGCGGACGCCGCGGAGCGAACGGTCGATATTTTCCACGAGCTGCTTGTCACTGTTGTTCGTCTCGACGTTAACATAAGGCCGGCGGGACAGCTGCTTGAGCCTGGCTACCAGCTTCCGCCGGGGTGCCATCTCCTGTGTGTCGATTTTGTCCGAGACGCTCCAACCCCAGGCCAACAGGCCTGCGGAGACCACGACAGCACCAGCTGTCAGCACGACCAGAAATAAATTATCGCGAAGAAATCTCATCTCGTTTCACCTTTGTCATTGTCCGCGGGCTTGGTTATTCCGTCGCCGGTAACAGCCAGCTTGATGGTCAATTGGAACCGTATATCGTCAGCCATCGACTCGGCCGGAAACAGCGGGTCGGGCATGAGAACTACCTGCTCCTGCTCCGCCTGGCCCGGAGAAACTCTGCCAGGCGCGGCGCCCATCGGGCCTGCGGGCATGGGGCCTGGTGCACCGACCGCGCGCTTTGGGGTTCTCCCCGCTGCGGCGGGCTTGGCCTGGGCCTGGTCGCTGTCGTAGCTTTGGGCGATAGACCCGATTACCTTGAAGTCGCCATGGGCATCGAGCACCTCTTGCAGCTTGGCCTTCAGCTCGCCAATCCGCTGGCGAGCCATGGCGCGGGGCAGAGATGTTCTGCCTGAGAGGGTTATCTCAAAGCCACGAAGCTCTTCGAGCTTTGGCTCGGGTTTTCTACTCCGACGCGAACGGCCTCGCCTGCGAGGCTGGGGTTCGGTCTTGGGTTGTTCCTTAGGCCCGAGATTATCGACGTATTGAGAGGTCAACCCTTCCAGCACGATAATCTGCCTGGCTGAGCGGCTCTTGCCCGCCAGGGTCGCAATGAGTTTATCGCGAAGAGTTTCCTGTGGCTGCGTCGCTTCGGCTGGTTCGGGCTTTTCCTTCGCGGCGCCGGCGTCCGGTTTTTCAGCGGGTTTTTCGCCAGGCCTGTTGTAGGGCAACATGCCGATAAGCTCGAAGATGCCCTGGTCAGAACTTATCTGCCGAGCCAATGCTTCCTGCTTTTCCGCACTGGCTGTCGAGAAGACCTGGAGTATTTCTTTCTGGGCCTGGGCCTTGCCGCCGACAGCCAACATCGTGTCCAGCAGGGACTCCGCCAGCTGAGAGTTTATCGTAGGCCAGGTCTTGCTATAGGCCCGCAAGGAAAGGTTCCGGGCGATCTTGTCCTTCTTTTCCTCGATATTCGTGTCTATCTTTCGGCTTTCGATTTTCCACTGCATCAACCTGCCGGCGATGCTCTGGGCGTTGCTGAGATCCTTTTTCAGTCTGATGGACTTCAGCTGAGACAGGTCCGCGTAGCTGCGGAAAACGAATATCCCCGCAGCGAGCACCAGCACCGCAGCAGCCGCGGAGAACCAGGACTTCTTGGCTGCCCAAAGCCTTTTGCGAACAAGGGCCTGCGGCAGGAGGTTGGTCTGTATGGTTGACTCTTCCATCGCCTGGATCGCCAGGCCATAGGCTACGCCAAAGGACAGGGCGTTTTCCTGGAACCGTGAATCTGCCGAGCTGAGCCTGGCGAAAGATTCCACCTGCGTAACGGGCATGTTAAGGTTCTGCTCGAGATACTTCTGCATGCCAGGCAGGCGGAACCCGTTGCCGATACCCACGAGCTGTTTGAACCTGCTGTCGCGGTGCAGCGACGTGTAATAGCCTATCGACCGTTGGATTTCCTGCACCAGCTCGGCAAAGACAGGCCTCATCACCTGGAAAATCTGCCGGGCGTATTTGCTCGACGCAGCTGTGCGTTTGAGCTTCTCCGCCTTGGCGAAGGAGAGTTTGAAACTCTTGACCAGAGCCTGGGTGAAATTATTCCCGCCAATCTGAACGGTTCGCGTCCATATCCTTCCGCCATCTGCGACCACCAGATGAGTCTTGTCCGCACCGACGTCAGCCAGCATCGTCGCCCCGCCCTGGGCAACCTGGCCATCGTAAACCATGAAGTTGTACAGCGCCAGCGGGGACATTTGCACGACGTCCACGTCCAGCTCGGCTGAGACGAAGTGCGAAAGCATCTCCGAGACGTCAGCTTGTTTCATCGCGAAGATGCCGACCTCGACTTCCGGCGAGTCCGGGTCGGAGAAGGTTTGGTACCGCCAGATGACTTCCTCCAGCGGGAATGGTATCTGCTGCTCAGCTTCGAACCGGACAATGTCGGGAACTTTTTTCTTCTCCACCGGGGGCAGCTTGACGAACCGCGTAAAGCCGCTCTGGCCAAGCACGGAAACCGCCACCTTGGCCCCGCTGACGTCCACGCGACGGAGGAATTCTTCCAGCGTAGCTTCGACCACCGATCGGGCATCGACGTCCGGGCTGGAAAGCCCGACCTCGTGCTCGATAACCTCGAAACTCTCGACCTGGAACTGCCCGTCGACGTCAATCAGCTTGACCGCTTTCAGCGCGCATTGGCCTACATCGACACCCCATACCGTCTTGACTTTTGCCATAGATAATCCTCGACTGCAA
>JAOZNE010000039.1:0-2198 GCA_029933955.1 Phycisphaerae bacterium | reverse complement strand
ATGCGCAAAAGCAGACAGGCTATCCGCAAAGCTCTAAGGCAATCGCCCGCAGCCTGCGTTGCGATACTAGGCTGCTACGCGACCTACCACCAGGCCCGCTTGCGACAAATGCTCGACGAACTGGGCGTAAGCTCGCATCGCAGCCTAATCGCAGGCCATCATAAAAACGTCTCGGCCAAACTGGGCGAACTGATTGGGCAATGTAGCACAATAAAATGTAGCACAGCCGCCCCCGGCTGTGAAAACTTACATTCACAACAAAAACATCCACAGCCGGGGGCGGCTGTGCTACATGAAACGCCTGCCAACTTGCCAGCCCGGCGAAACCAGGCCATCGCCAGCCAGGCCGTCGGTACGACCAACCTGCCGCTCGTGGACAAATTCGCGGGCCATCAGCGGGCGTTCGTGAAAGTGCAGGACGGCTGCGACGCGTTTTGCAGCTACTGCGTAGTCTGCTACACCCGCCCGAGGGTAACCTCCAAAACCATCGAGCAGGTTCTCGCCCAGTGTCGCCAGCTGATATCAGCGGGACATCGGGAGATCGTGCTCTGCGGCGTGTTCCTCGGCGCGTTTGGACGAGACACCGCCATTCGCAAACGTTGGCCCGCCAACGAGCCTGCGATGCTGCCGGAGCTTCTCGAGCGGGTAGCCCAGCTGGACGGCCTTTGGCGGGTCAGACTAAGTAGCCTTGAGCCTGGCGATGTGACAGAGCGGCTGCTGGACATTTACGCCAGTCAGCCTGGGGCAGCTCCGCATTTCCATCTGCCATTACAGAGCGGATCAGGCCGCATCCTCGAGAAGATGAACCGACAATACACGCCCGAGCAGTTCGCCAGGACCGTTGAGACCCTGCGAACCAGGCTCGACCGCCCGGCTATCACGACCGACATTATCGTAGGCTTCCCCGGCGAGGACGAGGCAGCCTTTGCCCAGACGCTCGACCAGGCCCGCGTGGCGGGTTTCGCGAAAATTCACGCCTTCCCGTTTTCCGCAATCGAGCCGACCGCAGCCTGGCGATATCGACACGAAGCCCCCAAACCCGAGGTTGTCCGCGAAAGGCTGGAGCGACTGGCCGAGCTGGAAACCGACCTGGCCCGGGAGTATCGGCGGCAGTTCGTAAGCGAAACTCTCGAAGGGATTATCGAGACCACCAAGCCCGCCCCCGCTATCAGCCAGGCTATGACCGACAGATATCTGACGGTGCAATTCCCCGCTGACTTGCCAACCTCGCAAAAAACCTCGCAAAAAAAAACTGGCAGCATAGTGTCCCTGCGAATAGACTCAACCACGCCAACAGGCCTAAGCGGAACGATAGAGCGGTAGATCTGCGAGAAGCAAGAAGCGGGAAAAATGTTGACTGGTTGACTGGTTAAGTGAACTTTCGCAAAATAGGCGATTAGGCGTATATTATCTGGATAACAGCATGACTACTTGCATTCAAAATAGTTATAGCATCTGTCTTTGCAAAGAAAATTCAAGAAGACGATTTTTTCTTTTCAAAAGTATGCATAATCTTCTATTTTGCAAAAGTTCATATTTGAGTAACTACGGGAGCATGACCATGAAAAATACGAAAAAATGTAGCACAGCCGCCCCCGGCTGTGAAAGTTCAATCACCAAAACTCCTCCCCTGGCTACCCGCCTGCAGCCTGTGCTTGTACTGGCGATCTTTCTGGGCATCGCAGCGATGATGGGCCTGGGCTGTAACGCGAACTTCAAAAACCCGTTCGCGAAAAAGGCTGCCACCTCTGACCAACCCAGGTTTCATGTGGACACTCGCGGCAAGGATCTAGCCGACTTCCAGGGCCATTTCCTGGCGGTGAAAATCGACGGCGCCCAGGCGCAGGCGATGAAAATCGTCAACAACCAACAGCTCTGGAGCGTGGGCGATTGCAGCCCGGCCCCGGCGCTGATGTTCGAAGTAGACCAGGAAAAACTCGCCCCGATAAAGAACGCGACGATCAGCATCAACCCCCTCGTCGGTGGCCGAGCCGACCTGCAGGACATTTGGCTGTACACCGGCCAGGGGGAGATTCTGCCCGGCAAGGAAATTCAGCTGAACTCGTTCGACCATATCGTCGACGGCAAAATAACCACTGGGCTAAGCGAACTACCCGCGGGAAAATATCGCCTCTCGTTACAAGTCAACGGCTACGACACCTGGGACCGCCAACTCATCCACATAGAAGTGAAGTAGG
>JAOZNE010000038.1:2266-12646 GCA_029933955.1 Phycisphaerae bacterium | reverse complement strand
TATTGGTTAAAATGTGACTAACAACCGAATTTCTGCCGTCTATGGGATAGCTGTGAATCAGTATTTCGAATTTGTTTAAAAAAATGATACCACAAGAGTGAGATCGAATAGAGAAGAGTCATTACACAGAGGAAAGAAAAATGACAGTAGCAAGAGTAGAGAAACAGATCGCCGGGCGGACGTTGAGTCTGGAGACCGGCAAGTGGGCTAAGTTAGCCCATGGCGCAGTGAAGGTACAGTATGGCGACACGGTCGTGTTGGTTACAGTCCTGGCTGCTCCACCAACGAGAGACTTGGACTTCTTCCCGCTTTTCGTGGACTACCGCGAAAGCCAATACTCCGCGGGGAAAATCCCCGGCGGGTTCTTCAAGCGAGAAGGCAGGCCCACGACCAAGGAAATTCTCACCATGCGGATGATCGATAGGCCTATCAGGCCTTTGTTCCCATACGACTACCGCAACGAAGTCCAGATCCAGTGCATGGTGCTCTCGACGGACAACCAAAACGACCCGGACATGCTGGCTATGATCGGCGCCTCAGCGGCTCTGACTATCAGCCCAGCTCCGTTCGATGGCCCGATCGGCACAGCCCGCGTGGGATATGTAGACGGCGAGCTGGTGGTCAACCCCACCCACAGCCAACTGGACGAAAGCACCATGGACCTCCTGACAGCTGGGCCTTACGAAGCTCTGAATATGATCGAGCTTTCCGGCGATCAGGTTGCTGACGACGTCGTCGCAGCGGGCATCGAGTTGGCTCATAACACGTCGCGAGAAATCGTCGACGCGATAAAGGAACTCGCCAGCCAGGTCGATATCAAGAAAGACTATGAGCCTACCGTCCTGCCAGACGACCTCAAAGCCAAGGCCAAGGCCCGGTGCGAGGCACAGATTCGCCAGTTCAAGACCATTGCCAGCAAAGCTGACCGATACGAAGCTCTGATGAACCTGCGGCAGGAACTTATCGACGAGCTGCGACCCGAGGGGACAGACCCCGAAGAGCTGCCATACAGCGTCGGCCAAATCAAGGAAGCCTTCTACAAACTCGAAGGTGCGATTCAGCGTGAGCTGATTTTGGACGGCACGCGTATGGACGGGCGAGGCTATGAAGACGTTCGTCCGCTGGGCTTCGAGTGTGGCGTTCTGCCCCGCACGCATGGCTCGGCTATCTTCGTCCGAGGTGAAACCCAGGCACTGGTAACGGTAACGCTGGGCACGCCGCGAGACCAACCCATCATCGACGGGCTGCTGGACGAATACAAAAAATCGTTCTTCCTGCATTACAACTTCCCGCCGTTCAGCGTCGGGGAAATTCGCCCCATCCGCGGGCCTGGCAGGCGAGAGATAGGCCACGGTGCCTTGGCGGAGAAGAGTCTCCAAGCCGTCATGCCGAGCAGCGAAGATTGGCCTTATACTGTCCGTCTGGTAGCTGACATTCTCGAGTCCAACGGCTCGACATCCCAGGCTGCCACCACTGGTGGAACCCTGGCCCTGATGGACGCCGGCGTGCCGATAAAAGCTCCCGTAGCTGGTATCAGCATCGGCATGGTTTCCGACGACTCGGGTCGCTATGTCCTGCTGACGGACATCGTTGGCGAGGAAGATTTTCATGGCGACATGGACTTCAAGGTGGCTGGGACGACCGAGGGTATCACGGGCGTGCAGCTGGACATGAAGGCCCACGGTATCCCGCAGGACAGGATCGTCGAGACGCTTGCCCAGGCCAAGCGTGCCAGGCTGAAGATTCTCGAGGAGATGGCCCAGGTCATCGACAAGCCTCGCTCGGAACTTAGCGACTTCGCCCCGCGGATGCTGTCTATCAAGATTAACCCCGCCAAGATCGGCAAGGTGATAGGCCCGGGCGGCAAGATGATAAACAAGATCCAGGACGAAACCGGCGCGTCGATCGACATCGAGGAAGACGGCACGGTTTACATCGCCTCTGCTGGCGAGGGTGCCCAGGCTGCTTACGACTTCATCAAGGCCCTGACCGAGGACGCCGAGGTCGGCAAAATCTACAAGGGCAAGGTCGTCTCGACCAGAGACTTCGGCGCGTTTGTCGAAATCCTGCCCGGCACGGAAGGCCTGTGTCATGTCAGCGAACTGGACACCGGCTATGTCGAAAACGTCGAAGGCGTCTGCAAGGTCGGCGACGAGATCGAAGTCAAGGTCATCAACATCGACGACCAGGGCAAGGTGAAAGTCTCTCGCAAAGTGGTGCTGGACCCAAGCTGGGAACCGCCAGTGGAAAACCGCTCCCGAGGCGGCGGAAGAGACCGAGGCGGACGCAGCGGTGGACGTAGCGGTGGCGGAAGAGACCGCGGCGGACGACGATAAGTTTTCAGGATTCAGGGTTCAGGATTCAGAAGTCAGGATTCAGAAGTCAGGATTCAGAAGACGGAAGTCAGAATAATAATACCCTCTTGCGTGCCGGGACTCCTGTCCCGGCACGTTTTTTTTTGGGGGGTGGAGATATGAGCTGGTAAACTTTCGTACTTTTTGCGAGATGCTGTACCCCCCGTGTCATTCCCGCCTGCGCGGGAATGGCAAAGAAAAAAATGGCGGGTGCCACGGCACCCTGCCTTGCCCCCCCTCGCAACTAATTTCGCTTTAGGCCCAGGGGCATCTTCGCTCGGCCTATGCTGTAAGCCTGTCGCATTAGTCTCATCTGCCATAGTTGCGTATCGACGCTGGCTGAGGCACTAGGCTTGGGCAGCAGCGGAGCTGTGCGGGCGAACACCTGGTTCGTACACTGCGCAACAAGCAACTCCCGCAGCCTGGCCAGCGGAAAGTTTACGTTCCACAGCGTTCGGTCCAACGCCGACTTGTCGCCCGCCACCAGCAGGGCTGTCATCACCCGCCGGGCTGGGAACTCGTCCATCGCCAAAAGCTCCCGCACATCTTGCAAATATTCCCGTTGGCCCAGCATCAACATCGCACAGAGCCTCGCGCCTCGCTCGAAGAAGTCCAGCCTGGTCAGTCTGCGAGATATCCGCTCCCTGGCCAAGGTTTTTTGCTCGCTAGACCTGGCCGAGATAGCAAGCAGCCCAGCCCCCGCGCATCGCACCTGCGGATTATATTCCCGCCCTTTTTGGCCTGGCTTGTTGGCTGGCAGAAAAACCTCGCCCAGAGCAAAGGCTTGGCTTGGCTTGGCCAGGGCGATGTTCCAAACTGCGTAATCGCCGGGCAAGGCTTGGTCTACCGCCAGGGCCTGTCGCAGGTAAAACATGCTGGTTTTCCGCACCTCAGCCTCGACCAGACCCGAGCTTGCATCGCCAGGCCTGGCCTCTTTGCGACTAACCAGAAACTCTCCGTTCGTCGGCTCGACAAGCCAACACGCCACCGCAGCCGCTGCCGATGCCAACGGCGTGGTTTGAACGCCAGGCTGGGAGTTGGATTTATTTTGAGCTGCGAGCGCGGCATATTGCGAGGCGTCCCGCAAGAGTTGCAGATACTTTTTTCGTTGCGGATTAGCCCGGGGCAACTGTTCCGCGAACTTGCCCAGAAGCCCTGCCGCTGGGGTCAGCAATTCGCCCCGGCCTGGCGACCAAAATTTTTCGCATATCTCCGCGACAGCTTCGCTGCACTGGCGCAAATTCAAAACCTCCGCTACCCGCAAAGCTGCGATAACCTGCCCGCTCTCCAGCCCAGCCTGGCCTTTGGCAGCGTCTTGCAAAATTTTCTCAGCACTGGCCACAACCGCGGGGTCTGCGAGTTTCATCTCCGCCGCAGCCTGCATCGCCATGGCAGGGGGGTAGCTGTTGACCTGACTTGCCTGACGAATAATTTCAACCACCGCCTGGGCGTCCGCAGCAGCGTTTATTTTCACCATAGCTACGAGCAGCCTTTGTTGCAGCTCGGCGTCGTCGGTCAACTTGGCAAGGGTGCGAACTTTCGCAAAAGCTCGCTCCGCCCGCAGCTCGGCAAGGGCATAGGCACAGCAGGCAACCAGCTCGACCTTCGCTGCGAGCGTCTCCCGGTCCGCTTGGGTGGGGGTTTTTATTTTGCGAAACTCCCGCAGAGCGGCGCGATGCTGGGCGATACTTTTTTCCAGCAGAGTGTTGATGTCGCCCGTCAGTTCGCCCCGCCGGGCCAGGCCCGCGTCCAGGGCGGCCAAGGCTGCGACCCACCCGTCGGGGTCGGCCATGAGCTTCCGCAGCGTCGCGTCCTCGCCGAGTTTCGCCGCCAGGGTGGCGGCAGTCTCTCGAACTCGCGGAGCCGGGTCAGCCGCCGCAGCCAGGCAGGCCCGGCGGATGTAGCGGTTGTCCCGGTCGGACACCACCAGCTCGAACATATAGCTGCGTTTGGCCCAGGCGGAAATCCGCCATCGCTTGAGTTCCTTGGCACCATTGTCGGGCGGAGCTGGCGATTGGTTTTGCTCTATCTGCAAGCACCGCCAACGGTCAAGCCAAATCGGCTCGCGTCCCGGCGTGTCGAATTTCCGTAGCCGACGCAGCACGGTCGCGATGGCTTGGAATCGCTCGTCGCTGTCAGTGTCCAGGGCTTCTTCAAGCTGGCGTCGGAAAGCTGCGTCTTGGTAAGCCTGCTTCGTTGCCCGGTCGACAGCCGCGAGCCGCTGGGTCCGCTCGCTACTGCCCAGGGCCTGGACAAGCTGCCAGTTGCGATATATCGGCACGAGCCAAAGGCCCGCCACCCCGCCCGCTATCAGCGACAGCAACGCCAGCACCACACGCTTCTGCCATCGATGCTCGCGAAAATATATTCGGATAATTTTCATACAAAGAGTATAATCCCATGCCACCCGATGTGCTTCATTTTTCTGTGAACGGTTACGAAACAAGAGGTTTTATCATGACGAGAATGGAACGAGATTCGATGGGCGAGATTGCCGTGCCCAGCGGCGCGTTGTATGGGGCGCAGACTGCCCGGGCGATAGCCAATTTTCCGGTGTCGGGTTGGCCCATGCCGGGGAAGTTTATTTCGGCGTTGGGTATGATAAAGCAAGCAGCCGCCGCTGCCAACCGCGACGCGGGCCGGCTGGCGGACGACTTGGCTGAGGCCATCGTTTCCGCAGCGGGGCAGGTGGCAGCTGGGGAGCTTGACGAGCATTTTCCCGTCGACGTTTTCCAGACCGGCAGCGGCACGAGCAGCAACATGAACGCCAACGAGGTCATCGCCAGCCGGGCGGGACAAATCCTCGCCAAGCCCCAGGCGGTGCACCCAAACGACCATGTCAACATGTGCCAGTCTTCCAACGACGTCATCCCCTCGGCTATGCACGTCGCAGCTGCGGTGGCTATGCACGACGAACTCATCCCCGCCCTGCGAGAGTTGCACCAGGCCCTGGAAACCCAGGCCCAGCGGTTCGACGACATCGTGAAAATCGGACGGACGCACCTGATGGACGCCGTGCCGATTCGTCTTGGCCAGGAGTTTTCAGGCTATGCTGCGGGGGTAGACCGGGCCATCGCGTCGCTGCAATCGGCGATGAGCGCCCTGTGCGAATTGCCCATCGGCGGCACAGCTGTGGGGACGGGCCTGAACGCCCCGGGCGACTTCGCCGCCAACCTCTGCCTGTTCCTCGGCGAGGAATTGCACCTGCCATTCTGCGAGGCGTCGAACCATTTCGCAGCCAACTCTTCGCGCGACCTGGCGGTGCTTGCCTCGGGCGCGATGCGACAATGTGCCCTGTCGATGGGGAAAATAGCGTCGGATATCCGCCTGCTAGGCTCGGGGCCTCGCTGTGGCCTGGGCGAGCTGAAGCTCCCCGCCGTCCAGCCCGGCAGCAGCATCATGCCCGGCAAGGTCAACCCCGTCATCTGCGAATCGGTCATTCAGGTCGCCTGCCAGGTCGTGGGCTTCGACGCAGCCATCGCAGCTGGCGCCACCGGCGGGGTCGGCGGAATACTCGAACTAAACCTCGCCATGCCGATGATGGCTGCCAACCTCATAGAGCAAATCCAACTGCTGACCGCAGCGGCGAACATCTTTCGGGAAAAGTGCGTCGCAGGCCTCGAAGCCAACGCCCAGCGATGCGAGCAACTGGTGGAACAGTCCCTGGCGATGGTAACAGTCCTGGCCCCCCGGATAGGCTACGACCAGGCTGCGGAAATAGCAAAAGAAGCCATGGCTACGGGCCAAACCGTCCGGGAAGTCTGCACCGCAAAAAAAATCCTACCACCAGCAGAACTAACAGACCTGCTAGACCCACGCAAACAAACCGGGGACTAGTACTCTGCCCCACGAATAATGACAGATACCTGCTTGTGGCGATAAGGCATCTGCTGCGTCATAAAAGAGGCGGAATATCTACGAATATGCAACATCTTTTATTTCTTGCATCTGCCGGGTGCCATGATTCTGACTCCTGAATTCTGCCCCTAAAGCTTCTCGGCGGTTGTGGCCGACAAGTATAGAATGCGTATTGCGTTTATAATTGTGGGTCTGACCGCCATCGCGGTGGGGCTGGTGCATATTCGCCGACAGAGTTTGGCGGTGCGTTATGATATCCAAAGGCTGGAGTCTCGACACGTTTCGCTCCGGCGCGAGATATGGGACCGCCGAGTCAGGCTGGAGTACATGCTGGCTCCCGGCGCGGTGAAACAACGCAGCGAGATAATGGCGTTGGACCTGACAGCTGATATGTAGGCAAAATAGAAGTCCACGGATTACACGGATTTTTAGAAGAAGATTACACTGATTGTTTTTGATAAAAAAAATCCGTGAAATCTTTTGTTAATCCGTGTAACCCGTGGACTCTTGACGGTATAAGCCGGGTGCTGTTCGTGAAACAATCCGAAATCTAAAATCCGAAATAAATTTCACAGATAGGCTTTTGCGCAGGTGAAAAATAGACGACACGAACGGGCCTTCTTTGGTCGCCCTGGGGTATTGCGGAATGGCTTGATTGGCCGGGAAGGCTTGCTGTTCGCGGTTTTGGCGGTGGCGTTGCTGGGGCTGGGAGCCTACCTGGCTCGGAGCATCTACGACGTCAAACACCCCACGCGAGACGGTCAGGTGGAAATAGCTCGGCAGGTTGCCCGGGCCAGGGGCGGAGTGGAGATGACCCTGCCGATACCAGCCAGGCCTGGCAGTATTTTCGCACGCAGCAAACGTAGCCACGTCCTGCTGGCCGGGAGCAGAGAAGTGCCAAGCAGCTTTATCGACCCCAAACTCCTCGACGACGCCCAGCTGAGCGAGGTGCTGACCAAGCTGGCGAAAATCTTCGGCCTGGACCGGGCTAAGCTGGCGGAAAAAATCGCCCGCCGACGCACCAGCCGATTCGTGTGGGTCAGCAGGCTTATCACACCCGAAAAAGCCCAGGCCTTGCGCGATCTTAAATGTCGGGCCCTGGGCATTCAATACGAGTGGGTTCGTGAGTATCCCAACGAAAGGTTGGCTGGGACGGTTATCGGTTTTCGGCGGAAAAACGGCGACCCTGGTGGCGGGCTGGAACTGTCAGCTGACAAAATTATCTCCGCCAGGCAGGGTAAGCGAGTTCTCCGCGCCGATGCCCGCAGGCGTGCCATCTGGGCACAGGCTGAGCTGGCCCTTAGCCCAACTGACGGCGGCGACATCTACACGAGCATCGACGTGAATATCCAGGGCTATCTGCAAAAAGCGGTAGCTGAGGCGGTGGAGCAATTCGACGCAAAGTGGGGCGTGGGCCTGGTGGTCAACCCGTGGACGGGCGATATTCTGGCGATGTGTTCGGTTCCGACGTTCGACCCGAATCAGTATAATACGACCCGGCCTGGGGATATGCTAAACCGCGCCATCGCCAGCCCGTATGAGCCTGGCAGCGTATTCAAGCCTATCATCGCAGCTGCGGCTGTACAGGCGGGCCTGACGAATTACCAAACGAAAATCGACTGCGAAAACGGCGTTTACCACGCGAGACGTGGCGGGCGGATTTCCGACCATGGCCACAGTTACGGCATGCTCAGCCTGTGGGACGTCATTGTGCATTCCAGCAATATTGGCATGGCCAAGGTTGGCGAGAAGATGGGTAACACGAAACTCTGGCAGACCCTTGGCCAGTGGGGTTTCGGCCAGCCGACCGGCCTGGGCTTGCCCGGCGAGACGGGGGGGGTTGTTCGCCCGCTGAAGCGATGGGACGGTTATAGTTTGCGGCGTGTGCCGTTTGGCCAGGAGATTGCAGCCTCGGCGGTGCAGCTGACCATGGCGTTTGCCGCCATTGCCAATGGCGGGCTGTTGATGAAGCCTCGGCTGGTGCAAAGCATTACCGACTCGCGGGGTGAGGTGCTCTGGGCGTCCAGGCCTGGCGCGGTTCGGCGGGTGCTGTCCCCAGCGGTGTCCCGGGCTACCCTGGCGGTGATGCAGGACGTTGTCCAGCGTGGCACGGGGAAAAATTGCAGGCTAAAAAACTGGTCCAGCTGGGGCAAGACCGGCACGGCACAAATCCCTGGCCCGCAAGGATATATCGACGGAGCGTACACCGGAAGCTTCATCGGAGGCGCCCCGACGGCCCGGCCCGCCGTAGTTTGTCTAATCTCAATCTACTGGCCTGACCGACATAAAGGATATTACGGCAGCGTCGTTGCTGCCCCGTTTGTGAAGCAGGTCTTGCAAAAGACCCTTACGTATTTGGATGTGCCGCCCGAGCGGCCTGGCGAGGCTCTCGACGCGGACGGTCGTTAGAGTCAATTGCAAAAATGTAGCCTGGCCGCCCTCGGCTGGGAAGGTCGTGTAAAAAAACACTGGAAATATGGCAAGTTAAACACAGCCGAGGGCGACTGTGCTACATTTCCGGATAGTTTTGCAATTGGCTCGTTAGGAAGTGTCCAGCTTTGCTGTGGGTGTTGAGTTTCGCTGGGAGCACCGCAGGTGGCTGGGCGAGCAAAAAACTGCTGACGACAAACGATCCGATTCCCAGCGTTGGCCCGGGCTCTGGTTATGCTTGTCGCGTAACGATCCCGGGCAACGAACACAACCCGCGATGCGGAAGACGATAGAAATAATGGTAACCGTTCACAGAAAAGAACCACGAATGAACACTAATAAACACGAATTATCGTAAAAAACAAAGTTTACCATGAAGTTTTTTGTTTTTTCTTTCGTGTTTTTCGCCGTTTTAAATATCTGTGTCTATCTGTGTTTATCCGTGGTTCTTGTTTTTGTGTGAACGGTTACAAATAATGATTATTCGCGATTGCTTGAGGAGTTGGAAGACTTAGCTATCGTATCTGAAAGGCAGTCCGAAGCGTCTATCCCACTCCCAGGTTATTGCCGAGTTGAAATCAGATTGAGAGATTATGCGGAAAAACTTGATAACAATTTGCTTTGGTCTTTGCGTCTGTCTGGCGTTGGCTGGTTGCGGAGACTGGCAACAGTATTTCAACGTGCCGGGGCATGGGCATTATGCGAGGGGCAGGGAGCTTTTGCGGGACGGCGAGCTTGACGCAGCTTTGGACGAACTGACCCGCGCTGCTCGAATCGATCCGAAAAACGCCGACGTCCGCACAGCTTTGGGCGACGTTTATCGCAAGAAGGGCGACTTTACCAAAGCCAGCCGAAGCTACCGGGCTGCGTGCAAGGCTGACCCGTATAGCTTTCGCCCGCACTACAACCTCGGCGTAACATACCAAGCCATGGCTGACCTGGCCCGGTCGCTGAAAAAGGCCCGGCTGTTTTTACGAAAAGCTGTCCAGGTATATATTCGCTCGGTGGCACTCAGGCCTGGGAGCTTCGATGCGAACCTGAATCTCGGAGCCTGCTATTTCCAGCTCGGCAAGACAGGCCTGGCCCAGCGGCAGACCCTCGAGGCACTGAAAATAAATCCGCACTCCGCCAAGGCGAACAACAATCTCGCTATCATGCTTGATGTGCAGGGCAAGCTCGAGGAAGCTATCCTGGCTTACAAGGCTTCCATCGAAGCCAAGCCCAACCAGCCTGGGATAATGATGAATCTCGGCGCGATATATCTTCGCCTGGGCAGGGTCAAGTCCGCCCTGGCGACGTATCGCAGCGCTGCCCGTTTGAGTCCAGACTCTGCTAAGCCTTACGAGCAGATGGGCGTGTGCCTGTTCCGCATGAAAAGGCTTGACGGTGCCCTGGATGCCTTTGCTGCGGCTATCAAGAAAAACTCGCAAAGTCCCGGGGCCTATCGAGGGTATGGCGTTATCTGCATGTATAAATACGTCTTGGATCGCAGTAAGGCTGAGCTGAAAAACAAAGCCTTGCGGGCGTGGGAGTTTTCGCTGAAACTCAAGCCAGGTCAAGACGACCTTGTGCGACTAATAAAACGGTTTGGCCCAGCTTCCAAGCCAAAGACAAAGGCTCAGCCCACGAAAAAATCCATCAAAAAAACCGCAGCTAAACCCAATCCAAGCAAAAAAACCAAACCAAGTCCCACCCCTGCTCCTAAAACAAAACCCGCTACAAAACCCGCTACAAAACC
>JAOZNE010000038.1:0-2166 GCA_029933955.1 Phycisphaerae bacterium | reverse complement strand
CAAGTCCCACCCCTGCTCCTAAAACAAAACCCGCTACAAAACCCGCTACAAAACCGCAACCCAAAGCTCAGCCCGCACCAAAAAAAACAACCTCGCCCAAAAAACCCGCGGTCAAGGCCAAGCCAAAGCCTGTCGTTCCGCGTAAGGCCAAGCCTGTTGTCCCGCGAAAAGCCAAGCCCAGCGGTACGAACGAGTCTGACAACACCTGGCGGCCCAACCCCAGGCCCGCCAGGATTCAGCCAATCGATCCGTAGGTAAAAAAGAAAAGTTTACCGCGAAAGAACGCAAAGAGAAATGGTAACCGTCCACACCAGCACCTACGCATTAACCGGATGAACCAGTTTTGCAGATAAGTGCATGGGGAATCCATTCTTTTTCTTTCTTTCCTTTGTCATTCCCGCGCAGGCATGGCTACCCTGCAGACCCGCGGTGTAGGCAGCCACCCGACAGGTTGCACAAGGGCGAGATGCCCACGCTACCATGGCACCTGACTGGATTTGAACTCGGACACAACTTCAAGGTGCAATCTGTTTTCGCCTGACAGAAAAAAGGCTGGCACTGTAAGCATTATCTGTGTACATCTGTGTTTGCCCGTGGTTCTTTCACGCGGCAGGCTACGTTTTTGGGAGATTGAAAATGGCACGGACAACTATAATCGCGTTGGCTTGGCTCGCTTGCCTTGGCTTGCTGCTGACGAAAAGTTTCGCAGCCCCCACAGCGACCGCGGTTCCGGCGACTCTGGGCCAGGCCAGTCGATATACCGACGAGATGAATGGCTTTTCCATTCGTCCGCCCAAGGGTGGTTCGCTGGCCCAGAGCAGACAAACATCCTGTCTGGCCCAGTGGGTCTGTCATAGGCCAAAGTCCGACAAGTTGCTCTGGTCGCTGAGCATTCACCGTTCGGATACGAAGGTAGCCTGGCCTGACATTCGCGCCGCTGCCCAGGCCCTGCAGGCTGAACTCGGTCAGGCTGGGGCGAAGGTCGAGGCTGCGAAGTTTTTGACGATATGCAACCTGCCGGCGGTGAATTTCTCCGGCACCATCGCCGGAGCCAAGCAGCTAGGCCCAGCGGGGGGGACAACCAAGTTGCCGGACACGTGTTTCCGCCAGGTGTGGATACAGCTTCAGCCAGGCCAATATTTCGTGGTAAAATGGGACAGCGTCTCGCTGCCTGGGACATTTCTCGACGCGACCTGGGCCAAGACATTAGCCAGTCTGGAGCTGCAGGATACCCGCAAGGTCATCCGTCAAAAAACCGCCAACGCCCGCCGGGCCTACGAGCTGCTGTGGAAGTCGCTCTCGGACGAAAAGCTGGGTCTCGCCCTGCCCGCCAAGCCTCAATGGTTCCTCATCCGCCAGGGGGACAAGCCCGTCGGGTGGACCAGCATCGAGGCCCGTCGTGTCCGCTGCAAGGGTACCGACGGGTTCGAAGTTCGTCTTTGGGCGATGACGCGAATCCCGGGTCAAAAGGTCAGGCTTAGCCGCGAAGTCATGTTCGTCGGAGCGAAATTGTCGATGGAGCTTTGGCAGTCGCGTGTGCAGGTTGGCTCGGGCGCCCAGGCGGGGCTTGTCGTCGAGCAGGGACTCCGCCAGCAGGACATGGTGGTCGTCGCCATCGACGAGAATGGCCGAGCTGAACAACGGCAGAAAAAGCTGCCCGAAAGCGTCAAGAATATCCTTCTGCCCAAGGCTATCGGGATACTCCTGCCGAAACTTATCGACCTTACCCAGACGCCCGCGGCTTACACCTTCGCGGAGTACGACTCGGGCAAGAACGATTTCCGGATGCGAACCTTTACGGTCATAGGCTCCGCGGAGGTCAACATCGACGGGCGGATTATCTCAGCGATAAAGGTTACCGACAAACCCTCCGCCAACGCGAAGCCCCTGACGCTTTGGCTGAGTAGTCGAGGCGAGATATTGCTGTCTCAGGCGCCCGGCGGGCTCCAAGCTGAAAAAACCACCCGCGAAAAAGTCCTCGCTATCTTCCCAAAAGCAGAAGCAGTAATAAGCCAGATAAACCGTGCCAGCAAAAAACAGACAAAATAGTGGATCGGTTGGTTGACTGGTTGATTGGGTAGCCATGGGTCGCTGAATCGCTTAGTTTCGCCAGAGCATTTTAAGAATGGCATGTCATATATCCGCAGGACTCGAACCAACCTTTGG
>JAOZNE010000228.1:0-3341 GCA_029933955.1 Phycisphaerae bacterium | reverse complement strand
CTCACGATATCCTATACTCCTGCAAATAAGTGCTGGGGGTATTTGGGCATTGGTCATTTTCTCGTCATTCGGAATTCATCATTGATTCCTCATTCGGATTTCGGCATTCGTCATTTGCTGTTTTTCCTACTTGTCTATTTGCCTGATTCTCTAATTTTTTCTCTCGCCCAGGCGTCAGCCTGGCGGATTTGTTTTAGTGTAATGCTGGAGTTGTCTGGTTTCACCGCGGCGGTTTTTTGTTCGTTTACCCATTGGTGGAGGGTGTTTTCCACGAGGGGCACGATTTGGCCAAACTTAATATCCCCAGCCAGGAACGCTTCCACCGCAGCTTCGTTTGCGGCGTTTAACACAGCTCCGCTTGCTCCGCCCAGACGGATAACCTCGTAAGCCAGGTTCACCGCCCGGTTGCCTCGCTCGCTGAGAGGCCTGAAATCCAAGTTCGATATACTGGACAAATCCAAAGGCCGGGTGTCGCGCCCAGGCCTGTCGGGGTAACCGAGGGCGTACGCGATAGGCCCTTTCATGTCAGGCCGAGCCAACTGGGCGATAACCGAGCCGTCGCAAAACTCCACCAGAGCGTGGACTATCGACTGGGGATGAACGACGACTTCGATCTGCTCGGCCCCCAGGTCGAAGAGCCAATGGGCTTCGATAATTTCGAGGGTCTTGTTCATCAGCGTGGCAGAGTCGATGGTAATTTTTTGCCCCATCTGCCAGGTCGGATGAGCCAAGGCCTCCGCTGGGGTCGCATCGTGGGCCTGGGCGTCGGAGAGGTCTCGCAAGCTGCCGCCTGAGGAAGTTATAATCACCCGCTGAACTTCACTGCTTCGCCCTGCGAGCATGCACTGAAAAATCCCCGAATGTTCGCTGTCCACCGGCAGGACGGGCAGGTCTGCCTGCTTGGCTGCGGGCATGATCAGGCCACCTGCGCAGACGAGCGTTTCCTTGTTGGCGATGGCCAGGGCACAGCCAACTTCGATAGCTGCCAGCGTAGGCTCAAGGCCCGCAGCTCCCATCACAGCGGTCAGTGCAACGTCAGGCCTGGCCCGGCGGATAAGTTCACACATCGCATCGGGGCCTGTCAATAATTCCGTGCCATCAGGCAAGGCTGAGGCCAACTTGTCAACACAACCATTCTCGCCCAGTGCGACGAACTCGGGCTTGTATCGCCTAGCCTGCTGGACCAGGAGCTGCCAGTTGTCTCGCCCAGCCAAGCCACACGCTACCAGCCCGGGCGTCTCGTCCAGAACCTCTAGCGTCTGACAGCCAATGCTGCCGGTCGAGCCCAAAATGGCTATGCGTTTTTGCAAATCGATCCCTTTTTTCAGATGCGACGAGGCATTTTTGCATATTCCAGGCCGATTTGCAACAAAACCTATCCGACTATTGCCTGACCAGAGTCCACGGATTTCACGGATTTTTTAAAAGGAGTCAGGGTTCAGGAGTCAGAAGTCAGTAGAAGCAGAAACAGCGAACCACGGATAAACACTGATTTTTTGCTTCTCTTTTTTTGTCATTCCCAGCACTTATTTGTCGCGCTTCAAAATAGTTGTTGTCTTAAACAAAGAGACTCACGATATCCTATACTCCTGCAAATAAGTGCTGGGGGTATTTGGGCCTTGGGTATTTTTTTTCGTTATTCGGAATTCGTCATTGATTCCTCATTCGGATTTCGGAATTCGCTTTTTCCCTATTTGCCTACTTCCCTATTGCCTGATTTGATGATACGCAAAGCGATTAGCCTGTCGCCCTGAAGCGTGAAGAGCATCTTCGCCCCGCTGCGAGGTCTGGTCGCCGAGACGACCGTGCTGTCCATCCTCTGCTGAACGACGCGCCAATTTTTCATCGCGCTGGCCTGCGTGTGGGCCCGGTCGAACGGCGGGTCGAATGCATCAATAAACGTTTCGTAAACGCCCTCGATGAGCAGCTGTTTGTCATCCATCGAGGCGGCGCCGGCGTGCTTTTGTCCAAAGTTTTCACCGTTGACGATAAGCTTATCCCAGTCCACCACGTAGTACGATTCGGAAATATCCTCGAACAGCAGCGTATCGACGATTCGCCTGGCCAGTTCTATCGAATCGTTGCTCCCGGGCACGACGTCAGCCTGGCGAGAGTGCAAACCAATCAGGCCTGTCAGCAATATACAGATCAGCAGCCCGGTCGCCCCAGCGAACCATTTTGCCCGCAAGGTGGCAGAGCTTTGATTGAACAATCGCCAATTTCGCACCAGCCGGACGATCCCCCCGCCCAGACACAGCAGCATCGCGAAACCCAAAGCCATCGCAGCGACTCGCGGTACAGCAGGCCCGAAGTCCGTCAACGATTCCCGCATAACCAACAACAGCACGACCAGGCACATCGCTGAGATCGACATCCAGACCATGTTGCTCGCATTTTGGGCAACCCTGCCAGCCCGGGCGCCCGGCGAGGAGGGCACGCGCGACAACGACGCCTTGGTCTGGGGGGCAAGGTCGACGCGGAGCTGCGGAATTTCCTCGATCGGCATCCATATTTCCATACCCCTCCGCCAGGCGAAAACCGCTTGGGAAACCTTGCCCGTCCGCAGCAGAGTTTTCATAGCCTCGGTTGTTATAGGCCCGATAGCCCGGCCATGGATGAGATAGAACCATCCAGCAGAGCTTGTCTGGGCCTGACCCGTGGGAACCAGGCGAGGCTGCCCAGGCTTGGCGGGGGTTTTTGTCGGCGGCGGTGGCGGGACTGAGACCGGCACAGGCTCGGCGGGGTCCAGCGGTATAGGCTCGATTATCGAGTCGCTGGGCGATTGGTTCTGGGCGGGCTTGGCGACGAGAAACTCGCCCTGCATGTCCCACAAAGCTTGGCCCGGCACGGCAGCCCGACCTTGCCCAGCCGCACCAGGTCCAGCATCGCCACCGCGCGGAAACTCCACGACTTCCCCAGCGGATTCGTCGTTGAGAGTTCCGCAGGAAGGGCACTGCCCCTGAGGCCGACTTGGAGCCTGGAGACTTTCGTACACGCTCCGACACTTCGCGCAGCAATACTTCAGGCTCTTGCCCAGCTGGGCCGTTACGACCACTGGGGCCGCTCCGCTGGGGGCAATCATCGAGGCTGGCTCGGCGATATATCGCAGACCCTCGACAAAGCCCGGCGAGTCCGCAGGCAGCGGCACGGGAATCCGCAACACCTGCTTGCATCGCGGACACGAGCCTCGCCCAGCAGCGTAGCTATCCGGCGCACTCAGATACAGCCCGCATATCCTGCAATAAGAATTGATCATGCAGCCCATGTTACCCCCCAATCGCCAGCTACGTCAAGCACGCAGGCTTCGCTTCGCTGAACAGCCCAGCGATAATTTTTACTAC
>JAOZNE010000037.1:0-12670 GCA_029933955.1 Phycisphaerae bacterium | reverse complement strand
GGCGAGGTTCTTCGCGACACAGAGGAGGGCGAATAGATGTCGGTTCTAGGTATGGAAAAACTCGCAGCCCGGTTGGGGGACATTCGCCTTTGCCCCTGCCAGGGTAGTGTAATTCGCGTCTCCGGCATGACGGTCGAGTCGCAAGGCCCGCCGGTCGGCATGGGCGAGTTGTGTGACATTCACCTGATTGACGGCAGGGTAGTACCAGCGGAGGTGGTGGGGTTTCACGACCAGCTCCGCGTGCTCATGCCGTTGGAAAATATCGAGGGCGTCGCCCCCAAGGACCCCGTCATTGCCAGGTGCAGGCCTCGCAGCGTTACGCTTTGTCCAAGTATGTTGGGCAGGGTTCTCGACGGGCTTGGCAATCCTATCGACGGTCGCGGGCCTTTGCGAAAAGCTGAAACTCGCACGCTGGAAAACACCCCGCCGCACCCACTGAGTCGGCAGCGAATCTCCAAGCCCTTGATGCTCGGCGTCCGTTCGATCGACGGGATAATCACGTGCGGCAAGGGTCAGCGCGTCGGCATTTTCTCAGGCAGCGGCGTAGGTAAGAGCATGTTGATGGGCGAGATTGCCCGCACCAGCGAGGCGGACGTAAACGTTATCGCTCTGGTCGGCGAGCGTGGCAGAGAAGTTCGCGAGTTTATCGAGGAATCGCTGGGGGCTGAGGGCCTGGCCCGCAGCGTTGTGTGCGTTGCTACCAGCGATACCTCGCCGATTCAGCGGGTGAAGGTTGCTTTCCTGGCTATAACTATTGCGGAATATTTTCGAGACCAGGGCAAGGACGTGCTGATGATGATGGACTCGCTGACGCGTTTCGCCCACGCTCAGCGCGAGATAGGCCTGGCTGCTGGTGAGCCACCCACGACCAAGGGCTATTGCCCAAGCGTGTTCAGTTTGTTGCCCAAGCTCGTGGAGCGACTGGGCTGTAGCGACGTCGGCAGCATCACCGGGATACTCACTGTGTTGGTTGACGGCGACGATTTGAGTGACCCTGTGGCTGACTGTGTCCGGTCGTTGCTGGATGGCCATGTCGTGCTCGACCGCAAGCTCGCCCAGCAGGGTCATTATCCCGCGGTGGATATTCTCCAGAGCGTCAGCCGACTTGCTAGCGCCGTAACCACACCAGAGCATCAGCTGGCGGCCAGGCGGTTCAAAGCTATTTATTCAACCTACACAGAAGCGCAAGACCTTATAAATATAGGCGCATATGCTCCCGGCAGCAATCCGCGGATAGACCTGGCGGTTCGGCTGATCGAGGAGGTGCGATCGTTTTTGATACAAGACATTGGCGAGGCGGGCATGAGTAGCGAGGAGATATCGCAACGGCTTGTGGAGCTTACGGCAAGCTGGGAATTTTTGGGAGACAAACGATGCAAATAAGCGCCAATAATTTGAATTGGCGGGCTGCGAGTTCCGAAGTATTTGCGTGGTTCTCGCAGCTTGGCCTGGGAGAGACACGTGGCTTTTAGATGGACATTGCAGAAATTGCTGGACGTAACGGTTACGCGCGAGGCTGCAGCCAAGGCGGCGATGTTTGAGGTCTCGCGTCGCATTGCAGCTTTGCATGGCGAGATAGTTCGGCGGAAGGAAATGGCATGTTCGCTGCTGCAGGGCTTAGGGCAAATGACAATTGAAGACCGCCTGGCCCGGCAGCAAATGTTGATGGACGCTCTGGCAGCTGAGCGGGAACATATAAGGACGATGATGTTGCAACTGGCTGAGCTTAGAGAGCAGCGGGAACTTCGCAAGGCTGAGCTTGTAAAAATAATCGCGAAAAAAGATACGCTGGAAAGGCTGCGGGAAGAGGCTTACGAAACATATCAAAGGCTTATCGGACTGAAAGAACAGCAGCTGGCGGACGAAAATTTCAACGTCCGCTTCGCACGAAACATGCAAGTTCCATTGAAGTTAAAAACGGCATGAACTTCAGCCATTCACACAAAAAAACCAGAAATGAAGCGGTTGATTGGTTGACTGGTTAAAAACAAAAACAGCAAACAAAAACAAAAAACTACGAAAGACGCGAAAGAACGCGAAAACAGTTTTTTTGCTTTTACTGATAACTGATAACTGATTACTTTTTATGTTGTTGGGAGTATAAAAATGGTTGGCAAGTTGATTAAGATTGGCGTGTTGGTGCTTTTGGCTGGGGCGAGTTTTGGCATATCTTTTGTCATCACCGGCAGCATGGCTCCGGCGGAGCGGCCTGTTCAAGAAGCCCATGCGGATCCAGATCGGCTTGATCTTGAGAAGGGTTTGCTGGATGGCTTGGCCTCGATGCAGACTGACGAGCTTAACCCCGCGGAGAAGCAGCTTGACGAACTTATCCGCGACGTCCGGGCCAGGCTCCAGCAGCTTGACCGCCGAGAGCGTAGTCTTAATGAGCGAGAGAAGCGGCTGGCGATGGCGACGGATCGCCTGAAAAAGCAGAGTGAAAACCTGGAGAAACTTCGCGTCGAGCTCCTCTCAGCCATAACGCCGTTGAAGACCGCCAAGGCTGACCTGCTGAAAATGCGGACTATTATAAAAGCCCAGGAGGTGGAGAACTTGAAAAGCGCCGCCAAGATGTACACCAAGATGGACCCCGCCAATGCCGCGAAAGTTATATTGGCTATGTACAACTCGAGGCAGGCAGGCCAGGCTGCCAAGATTATCCATTTTATGCCCGAAAAATCCTGGGCAGCGATAATGGACGAGATAAAAGAGTCCCCCCGGGCTGCGGAAATAATTGACCGACAGCTGCAGGTAATCAAGAACGACGGGAAAATCTGAAAATGGATATCGCAACAGTCATAGGAATTGTAGCGGGTTTTGCCTGCGTTGGCGTATCAATCGTCGCCGGGGGCGACTTGGCTGCGTTCATCAATATCCCGTCGATGATGATTGTTATCGGCGGCATGATATCCTCTACCCTTATACACTTTTCGCTCGGGCAGGTGCTTGCGATTATATCGGTAACCAAGAAGACTTTCCTGTTCAAGTTGCCCAAGGAAAGCGAGCTTATCCAGCAGATGGTGAACTATGCCGCAATCAGCAGACGCGACGGTTCGTTGGCTTTGGAGCAACACCTTGCCAAGGCCAACGACGAGTTTCTTATCAAGGCGCTCAAGTTGGTCGTTGATGGTCAGGGCGAAGATATTATCGAGAAAAAACTTGGCATGGAGATTTGCAATCTTCAGGAACGCCATGCCATCGGTAAGAAAATACTGGAGTTTATGGGCGCCAGCGCCCCAGCCTTCGGTATGATCGGCACGCTCATCGGCCTGGTGCAGATGCTAGGCTCGCTGGAAGATCCTTCCAGTATCGGCGTGGGCATGGCTACGGCACTTATCACGACGTTTTACGGCGCGATATTGGCGAACCTGGTTTTCATCCCCCTGGCGGGCAAGCTGGGCGTGCGGTCAAAGGACGAGTCATTTTTGCGGGAAATGGTGGTCGAGGGCGTTATCGGCATTGCCAACGGCGAGGCTCCCTCAGCGGTTCAGGAACGAATGCACACCTTCCTGTCGATGGGCAAACGAGAATCAGTAAAACCGAAAATCTAATCGTTCATGCAAAAAAAGCGAACCACGAATGAACACGAATTGAAAAAACAAAAACAGCAAACTACAAAATACGCGAAAGAACGCGAAAACGGGTTTTTTGAAAAAGTAATCAGCTTTCAGTAGTCAGTAATCAGTAAAAATAGAAACAACAAAAAAAGAAAAAAGAAAAACAAGAAAACTGGATTCCCGCTTGCGCGGGAATGACACGGAGGGGGGTAGGGCGAGAATGACAAAGAAGTTAAAATGAAAATTCGTGTCATTCGCTTTAATTCGTGCCATTCGTGTTCTGCTGTTTTTGTTTTTACTGATAACTGAGAGCTGATAACTGGTTACTGACAACTGGTTACTAACAACATGGCGATAGAGAAGAATAATCAGGTAGAAGATGGCGGGCCAGACCAGAGCTGGATCGTTACCTTTAGCGACTGCATGACGTTGCTGTTGTGTTTCTTCGTGTTGCTGCTGAGTTTTTCGTCGTTCGAGGAGCAGAAGTTTGCAGAGCTTGTCGGTGCGTTTCACACCATGAGCTATGATTGGATACGAGATAACCGGTCGGAAAAACGGGACTCGGTTCACCCATCGAAGGAGTTGCCAGAGAGCTGCAACGATGGCAGCATTATAGCGACGGAGTTTCAGCGGAAGGATTCGGTTCGGCCTGCCATTGAAATGCTCGATCTGGATATCGATAAGGACAAGACGGTTTTTTATCTCCCAGCTGAGAAAATCTTCTGGGCCAACGGCGTGAGCATTACCCGTCGCGGGCGAACGTTTTTGGAATCTTTCGCGAAGTACATGGCTATGGTTCCCTGCCGAGTCGTCATAGCTGAGAGTCATGGCCTGGGCCAACGACACCTGGGCTTGCGAAGGTCATGGGCTATCATGCGATTTTTCGTACAGAGCAGGGGGGTTGCCCAATCACGCTTCAGCCTGGCCCAGCGGTGCGACGCCAAGGCAGGCAAATTCGCAGGCTCACCTTTTTTGGAAATCACGATGCTTAACGCACGAATAGACGAATGAGTAAGAAGAAACCAACTGGAGACCCGCCAGAAGGAATCCCGGCGTGGATTGTATCGTTTACCGATATGGTTACGTTGTTGCTGGCGTTTTTTGTGCTGCTGCAGTCCTTTGCTCACGAGCAAAGCCCAGAGCTGTTCGCCGTCGGGCAGGGTTCGTTCAAAAGGGCTACCCAGGGCATGGGTATTCCGCGATGGTTATACGGCATAAAAACCATGGGCTCGCGGAGTTTTTTGATAAAGCGTCACGCAAGCGAGCCTGACGACAGGCCAAAGCAGCAGGACAAGCCTGATATTATCGACGCTGAGGAAGAGCAGATTCAACGGGCCTTTCAGTCGCTCAAAAAAAATATGGACAGCACGTCAAGCGACCTTGGTCTGAAGACGATCCGCGTTATCGCAACGCCGATACGTTTTGCAGCAGGCGGGGCCAGGTTGACAAGCTCGGCTAGGGCGTACCTGGATTCGTTGGCGGTGTCGCTGCGAGACAACCTGCCGCCGGGCAGCACGGACGTGTATGTGATAGGCCTGGCGCCCAAGGCGTCAGCTTCGCAGAAGGGTTGGATAACCTCAGCCAGGCGGGCGGAGGTGGTGGCAAACTATTTACGCAAAAAATTACGCGGCACTAAAACCAAATGGTCGTTGCACGCGTGGGGAGCGGGCAGGCGGTATGGCAATATCCCCGATGGAACCGAAACAGGCATTGTAGTAATGGGAGCACATGATGGTGGATGAAAATGAAGTAACAAACGAGAACGAAGCTCAAGAGTCGGCTGAGGAGCAGTCCGGTAAGGATGCTCCAGGCGAGGGCGACAAGAAAGAAAAAAGCTCCAGGCTCGACACGTCGTCGTTGTTGGCCTGGGTGCTTATCGCGCTGTTGGTAACGGCTTTTAGTGCCGGTGGCGGCGTGGCAGCGGCTATTATATCGAGCGGCTCGGCGACGGCGGTACCCTTGCCCCAGCCTGGTGAACAGGAAGCCCAGGATGACATTGCGGGCGAGGCTGAGGCCATTGGCGATGCGCGTATCGGCAAGGATTTCGTCTATTATGAATTCGATCCCTTGACAGTAAATCTTGACGTGGTGCGGCAGAACCGTTACATCAAGGTAACGGTCGTCCTGGCGATTCCCAAAGAGGACGAAGCTGACGTTATCACGAGGCTGGACGACAAGAAGGTCGAGCTGAAGGACTGGATAATGACATACATGGCGGGTCACACGCTGGAACAGGTCGCTGGGCGAAAGAACATGATCCGAATCCAGCGGGAAATTTCCGACACGTTGAACCAGAAACTTTGGCCTAACCAGAGGCCCAGGGTCAATCATGTTCTTTTCAAAGACTACGCTGTCCAGTAAGATATTCTGAGAAGTCAGGATACAGGACTTGCACTCTGTTATGGAGTGGTTGTGACGCGAAAGGCATAGATGGCTGCTGCCCAACAAAATGACGACATGTTGCGAGAATTGCTGCGAGGTATCGTGGGCGCCTGCCCGGATGTGGAAGAGAATCCGGATGTGCGGGACTATGATTTCCTGCAGCCTCACCGTTTCACGCCGGAACATCTTGAGCGACTCGACGAGTTTGGCCAACTTGCTGCGCGTATGATGACGGCCTCGTTGAAAAAGTTGCTAGGCCCGGCTACGGAGATAAAGTTTCTCGCCCTCGCCGAAGAATATGCTCAACGGCAGGACGCTGCCAGCCCGTGTTTTCGCATACCCATAACCGTCGCGGAGCGGGTCGTAGCCTGGCTGGAACTGCCCTCGCCGACGGCCCTGGCCTGGATAACCCAACTGCTGGGCGGGATTGTGGATGACAGTATCAATCAGCCCAGGAGTTTAAGTAGCCTGGAGTCTGACTTGTTGGTGGATATCTCGACCAAGGTGTTGGCTGCGATCGACGGAGCCAGTCAAGAGTCCGCAGGCCCGGCTATGGAGTTGCGACCATCCGTCGAGTCGCTGCCTGTCGAGGTGGAGATAGACGAAGAAGTCGTCGAGTTTTGCAGGCTGACGTTTCAGCCTGTAAATCCGGAGGCTGAGTTGTCCTTTGCCCTGGTTGTCTTCTCCGACGTTGTCGAGCCGATTGCCGGGCTGGCCAGGCCCGAGCCACTCGCCCCGGCTGAGACTCAGGCCGATATGCGGGAGCATATCGAGCGGGTTACCGTGTCCGTCAAAGCCCGGCTGGACGAGGTTGACCTAATGCTGCAGGACATCGCGTTGCTCTCGCAGGGAGACGTGTTGATGCTGGGCTTGCGAGTGGGCGAACCGATCGACGTGATAATTTCGGGCAAGAAAATTATGAAAGGCCTGCCAGTGCAAAACACAGGCCGATATGGCGTGCAGATACAGACGATGGGTGATGATATTTAGTTGATTGGTTGATTGGTTAACTGGTTGACTGGTTGACTGGTTGACTGGTTATTGTGCGGTTTTTTTTGTTTGTATTTTTTTTTACCAGTCAACCAATCGACCAATCAACTAGTCAACCAACCAGGAAGGTGCGGATAACATGGCTGAAGAAACGAATGCGGAATCTCAGGAAAGTCCCGGAGCTGAGGAGATACTCAAAGCGGCTGGCAAGGCTGGCGCCGCAGCTGATGGCGGAGCTGAAACCGTCGAGACCAAGGACGTCCAGTTGCCCCAGGGTCAGGCAGCCCAGGAGGCCCAGGCTGGGCAGATAAATATCCTCCTGCGAACATCCATGCCTGTGGAAGTTCGTCTGGGCGACGTTGATATGGAGGTGCGGGACTTGCTGCAGCTAGGCCCGGGGTCGATTATCACCTTGGAGAAGCGCGTTGGCGACCCGCTGGATTTGTATCTCAAGGGTATCCGCTTTGCCATCGGACAGCTTGTGGTTACAGACGACATGCTCGGCGTGCGGGTTACGCGAATACTTCCAAGACGAAGGGCTGACCGCCAGGTGGCTCCAACTCCGGCCCCACCCCCGGCTCCCCAACCAAAGCCTGAAGAGTAAAACATATATGGCTCCGGTTATGCTTTGGTGGGACTAACAAAAAAACAGAAAAAACATGGGCAAGACGCCTATGCTACGTGTCTGGCGAGAATGTTCTACTATTTGTTCTTCTCGATAATCGCCTTGGCGTCGGTCTCGACTCGGCCAAATCGGCCGATGTATTGTCGCCCGCCGAGGTTCTCGTCGATGTTTCGCAGTTGGCCTATCAGAACCACCAGACGATTTATCTCGCCGACATCTTTTTTGTGAGCAGCGAGGATGCACTGACAAAGTTCCAACTGGCTTTGCCAGTACATATCATGGCCGATCTGCGGTGTCAGGCCCGCAGCCAGTGTGTGATATTGCTCCAGAGCTTTGTTGTACAGCCCGAGTTTTTTGTAACACCGGGCCAGGCCCAGGATGATGCTGGCATTGACGCTGGTCTTGCTCTTGAGCGATTTGCCCATGGCTTTGTACGCCCGGGCGATGGCCTTGAACACAGCCTGGACGTTAGCTTGACTTTGCTCGGGAGTTTGTTGCCCGTCCTTCACGCCCCGCTCCATTTTGCGAATCGCATACTTCACAGAAGCCAGGCTCGAACCCCGCCAGTCCTTCATTTCCAGGGCTTTTAGCGTCTCATACAGTTCCGCGTTGGCAGCCCGGGCCGAGGCAACGCTTCGCTTGGCCTGGCTGAGGGCTTGGAGCTTCTGCTCGATTTTCGACGTAATTTTCTGAACCTCACGCTGCCTTTGGGCCTGGTCGTCCTTGCGGAGTTGCTGGTACAGTTTTAGCGCGCGGGTTGCGTTTGGCGCGGTGTCGCTCTGCACCAAAGCGTCAGCCAGCATGGCGGTAATCTGATTTTTTTGACCCTGATCAGATTTGCTCGAACGGGTTTTGTAAATGCTCTGGGCAAATTTCAGATAGGCTTGACGATACCGGACAAGCTCAGCTGGCTTGTCGCCCGAGGCCAATCGTTGGCGGATGGCCTGGCGAATTTTCCGCACAACCAGTTCCATCAGCCCTTCGGCTTTTTGCGGGCCATACTGCTTTTCGAACGCCTTGAGCTGCTCGATAGCTTCGTCCACGTCGCCCCGCTGAACTCGCTGGCGGATTGCATATTCCTGGGCGTCCTCAAGCACAGCTGTGCCAGGCCAGCGGGCGGGAATTTTTTCGATGGCTTCCAAGGCTGAGTCTCGCTGGCCCAGTACCTCGTTGGCCAAGACCTGGGCGTTGAACTCGCACCGCGAGCCCCAGTTGCCCCAGTCCATTTTCTTTTCTTTGTCCGTCGTCCGCTGCCAGGGCCCGTGAATGTCAGCTCCGTATTTGTTGAGCTTGTTCATAAGCGACGCAGCCTGGGCCTTGTCAGGCTTGGGGGCGGAGGTCAACATCTTGAAATGTAAATCGAGAGCCTCAGCCTGGGCCCATCGCGAGAGGTCGTTGTCCGCGGGCACCTTGTCGTAATTGGCGATGGCCTCGGCCAGCAGAGCTTTGTATTTTTCGTCCGAAGCAGCACCCTCTGCCAGCCGCCCAGCGGTGTAGCCCAGGTCGAAGTGATACTGCACAGCTTGTGGTTTGTCGCCCCAGGTTTTTAGCATTACGCGGAGCGAAGCGGCGTATTCTTCCAGGCGTTTGCGGGGTACAGCCTGGCCTTGCTGCTCGAGCATGTTGATGAGTTCGTTGGTGATCTTCACCGCGTTTATCGCAGCGAGGTATGCCCGCGGATGTTTGGGGTATAGCTTGACCAGCTCGCGGAACGTCTGGGCTGACTTGAAATTGTCCCGCTGAATAACGTACACCTCGCCAAGGCCCCACATTGCGTCGGGGACGAGTGTATCTATGCCCGGATTCTTTCTGCGGGCAACGATGCTCCGGTACATTTTCTCTGCCTGGTCGCAGTGTTTTTGGATAGCGTCTTTCAGCTTCCCAGCCGGGGCTGCATCGCCGGAAAGGGCGTGGAGCTTCTTGGCCTGGGCCAATTCCAAATCGCCCAGTAGCAGCACGATGGCGGGGTCGAGCTTGGAGAAGTCTTTCGTGCCGCGGAACTTTTTGCGGAACAGTTCGCCCACCGCTACGCGCACGGCGGGGTCTTTATGCTTGGCGAGAAAATCCTTGAAAACCCGCTGAACAGCTTTGTCCTGAGCCTTGGCTTGGGATTCCTTGCGGGCGGTTCGCAGAGCTTCTGCCCACTGCTGATGCAGGTAATAGTCCAGCACCATTTTCTTGACGTCCGCGGCTAGTTGGCTTTGCAGCTGCCTGGCCCGGGCCTGGGCGAGAAACTTTTTGGTAAGGGCCTGGGCCTGGTTCATCTTGGCCTGGCCTGCTTGCAGGTCGCCCTGGCGGATGAGCCTGGCGCCCCACTCTATAAGGTTCCGCACAGCTGCGAACGACGCTTCGACGAACAGCTCATCTTGCCCACCTTGCCCTATAACGCTGGCAAAAGATTTCTGGGCCTGGGCGAACTTCTCCAGCTCGCGCTGACATTGGCCCAGCAGCAGGCGGGCGTTTGGATGGATGTCTGGCAGCTCTGGATCCGACGCGAAGGCGGTGATTGTTTTCTGGGCGTCTTTCAACAGCTTAATCCGTTTGCGGTTGAGTTTGACCTGGCCTGGATTGTCCTCGTCCGGGATGTGTCGCCTCTGGGATATCGCGTCGTAGTAGCGAATATACGCGCCCCAGTAGTCCAGTTTTTTCTGGATGTTTTCCAGCTCCGGCACGAGGTAGACCTGCCTCATCACCATGGTAGGCTCGCGGGAATCGCCCAGGATTTTCTCCAGAACCCTTTGCATTTTTTTGGCTCTGCTCGTGCCCTCGGAAGCCAGCTTCCCCAGGCCTCTGCGGTCTTCCTCGCCGCCCAGCAGATAGGTCAGCCTATCTACATAAGGCTTGGTTCGGCTGGGAACCAGGAGGTTGATGTAGAGCATCCGGGCCTGGAAATACTTCACCACAGCGTCCTCGAACTTCTCGCCCTCGTTTTCTTCGTGCTGACGGATGTCGCTTTTTAGACGCTTGATTTCCCCTTTGACCAGCTCCGCTGCCCGGGCGAGAATTTTGTCCCGCTGTTCCTCCCCAGCTGAGGCTGCCTGGGTCATCAACGCCTGAACCTTCAGCGAGTTGTCGCCCGTCTCCTCCGCGAAGGCTTCGAGCAGTGCGCTCATCTGCATCTTCCGCAGCGTCAGGGTCATGGTCTCGCGATCCATCCGCTGATAGGCACTGTCGCTGCGAGCCTGAGGGGAGAAAACCGCAACAACCCCGAACACCGCTACAAACAAAAACGTCAAATTCTTCAAGTTCGTCATGGCGCAATCCGCTCTTTATTTTCGCGTTCTTTCGTCCCGATATATCGGGATAGTTTTTTGTTCTTTTTGCTTTTACTGATTACTGCAGGCTGATTACTGACAACTTTTTTACCCCGTTGGCGCGAAGCCTATGTTTTTGAATTTCGCGTGTACTGCCGCGTTGAAGGCTTCGGTTACGAATTTCCATCGCACCTCCGCTGGGGCGTGTATGACGACTGGCACTTCGTCCGACCGCACTGCTTTCTTTCGGCGCAGGAGAATTTTGTATAGTGCCTCCGGGCTGTCGACGGGCTGAAGGTTGTCCACGTCGTACATCGCTTTTTCGTTATAACCGCCGTCGCCGCTGTTGGGGACGAGCATTATCCGAATAGGTTTCAGGGGGGTAACCTGTTTCATCGCCACGCTGCCCTCCGCTGGGAGCGAGCCTGGTATCAGCCCTTCGTCCTCGCGGAAGGTCGAGGTCAGCAGAAAGTACAACAGCAGCTGAAACGTAACGTCGATCATAGGCGTCAACGGAGGCTGGAGCTTGGCAGGAGGCTCAGCCCGCTGCTTCCGCTGCGAAACATAATGAGTTTCGCCGCCGCTACTGCCTTCAATCGTAAAATTATCCAAATCCGGCATGACCGAACCTTTCTTGAAAATAGTCAACCAGTCACCCAGTCAACCATTCATTCACTTGCTTATTTTCATTTTCTCATCGACGATCGCGGTGATATTCATTCTGGATATTCCCGATTCGGAGGCTGCGAGCATTATTGGTTCGACGCCGCCGAATTCGATATCCTTGTCCGCTCGGATTTCCAGGAAGAAGTCGCCGGGCTTATAGCCTGCCTGTTCCGCGTTGCCTTTGAGTTGTTTGAACACATCCACCAGCGTTTCGATGTCGCCTATCTCGATGGTTTTCGTGCCGATTTTGTAGCAGATGGGCTGGCCACTTCTGCCGGGGTCTCGGCCTTCTTTTTGGTCGCCATACTCGTTTACCACATTTACCGTAACCTGGTTGGGCTTGTTGACTTCCATGCCCTGTTTGGTCTCCGCCGACAGGGCCATCGAATCGAATGGCTTGTGGACGACGAGCTTGGCTATGTCTTGACTTGCCATCTGCGCAGTGAGAATGAAGAAGATGATCAACTGAAAAGTACAGTCGATCATCGGCGTGAGATTTATCTCCATGTCCGCGCCGACGTGGCGTTTTTTTCTAGCCATGTGTCTACTCCAGCAAACTTCCCAGCCGGGGGCGGCTAGGCTACATTTTTCTGCTCCAACATCTAGCCCGTTTATCGCTTGGCGACGGGCCTGAAAGTTGATATCAGTTCCTGCGAAACCATCACAGCTTCGCTGGTCAGTGCGTCGATACGGTTACGCAAAATCGCGTAGGCGCTGATAGCTGGTATCGATACAGCCAGGCCAAGCAACGTGGTAACCAACGCCACGCCGATGTCGCCTGCGAGCTTGGCTGGCTCGGGCGAGCCTGCCTCGACGATTTTGAAGAACGCGCCGATCATGCCCCAGACCGTACCGAGCAGGCCTAGCATAGGCCCGATGTTGCCGATGAGGTTCAGCCATTCGATCGAGCGAAGCATTTTGGTCGTCCGTTCTTCCGCAGCTTCTTCCATCGCCCGTTCCATAGCGGGATAGCCATGCGGAGCTTCGGTCAGCGAGGCATGAATAAGGTAGCTCAGGAAGTCGCCCTGCTCAGCCGTCAGGTCGATAGCTTCGCGATACTGCTTGCCCGAGAACAGCTCGCTGATTTCCTCCTTGGCCGGCTCGGGCAGAATGTTCAGCCGACGAATGTGCAGGAAAAATCGGATAGCCAACGCAACGGTAACGAAGCTCAGGCCCCAAAGAATAAAACCGATCGTCTG
>JAOZNE010000036.1:0-12688 GCA_029933955.1 Phycisphaerae bacterium | reverse complement strand
GAAAAAAATCTCCGCCATGGGCTGCACCATCTCCCACAGCCTGGACGACGTACTCGAAGAAGTCGACGCGATAAATATGCTGCGGATTCAGTTCGAACGCTTCGGCGGCGGGCTGTTCCCCTCGCTGAGAGAATATCACCAACTCTACGGCATGACAGCCAAGAGGCTGACCCGGTGCAAAAAAAATGTGCTCATCATGCACCCAGGCCCAATCAACCGCGGCGTGGAAATCACCAGCGAAGTAGCCGACGGCCCAAACAGCTGCATCCTCCAACAAGTAACCAATGGCCTGGCTATCCGAATGGCGGTACTCTACCTCGTCGCACAAGGCAGATAGGCAATAGGCAAATAGGGAATAGGCCAGCCTACTTGGACATTCTGGTTTTAATTTGTTTGAACAATTTACGTGACCGAGACTGCGCCGCCAATCTTGCCGAGGATGCGAGTCGACCAGCCATATTGTCGCGCTCTTTAGCGGCATTCTTATGTCCAAACGCTGTTGCCACTGAAAGCCAAATATATGATTCAAAATTATCCTGCGACACACCCTCGCCATTGTGGTACATCTTTCCCAGGTTAAACATTGCCTGGGCATCTCCTAGCTCAGCAGCTTTGCGATACCAATTTGCAGCTTGGTCATAGTCCTGCGGCACACCCCGTCCTTTGAGATATATCCAGCCCAAGCCACTCATCGCGCCGGCTTCTCCCTTTTGGGCAGCCTTGCGAAACCAATTTGCCGCCTGGTGGTGGTCTTGCAAAATACCTTGGCCATTGAGATACATCAAGCCAAGGCTAAACATCGCCATGGCCTGTCCCTGCTCAGCAGCCTTGCGATACCAGTTTATCGCCTGGCGGTAGTCCCGTGGCGTGCCCTTGCCGTCGAAGTACATTTTGCCCAGACTAGCCATCGCATCAACACTACCCAGTTCGGCACCCTTGCGATACCAGTCCATTGCCTTGCTGTAGTCCTGCGGTACACCCTGGCCAAAGAGATACATCCAGCCGAGGCTATGCATCGCCTCGGTGTACCCCTTGTCGGCAGCCTTACTATATAATATTACCGCTTGGTGGCAATCCTGCGGTACGCCCCGACCAGAAAAATACATCCAGCCCAGGCTATGTATAGCCTTAGTGTTGCCTCTTTCGGCAGCCTTGCGATACCAATTTACCGCTTCGCGGTCATCCTGCGGTACACCTCGGCCATGGAAATACAATACGCCCAACATATCCATCGCG
This sequence comes from Phycisphaerae bacterium, assembly GCA_029933955.1. Taxonomy (GTDB): domain Bacteria; phylum Planctomycetota; class Phycisphaerae; order SM23-33; family SM23-33; genus B1-G9. Next base: position 11,452 of record JAOZNE010000036.1, on the reverse strand, counting down.
TTGGCGTTGCCCTGTTTGGCAGCTTTGCGAAACCAGTTTGCTGCTTTGTAATAGTCCTGCGATACGCCTCGGCCTTCAAAATATATTTTGCCTAGTACACACATTGCGTTGGGCTGCCCCAATTTAGCAGCCTTGCGAAACCATTTCACCGCTTTGCGGTCGTCTTGCGGCACCCCCTTATTTTCGCGGTACATCAAGCCCAGATGATACATCGCCTCGGCGTTACCCTTCTTGGCAGCTTTGCGAAACCAATTCATTGCTTCGCGGTAGTCTTCCGGCACACCCTTACCGTAGCCATATGCTTTACCCAGCATATACATCGCGTGGTCGTTTCCAAATTCAGCGGCCTTGCGCAGCCATCTCATCGCCTGGTGGTGATCCTGCGGTACGCCCTGGCCAATGAGATACATCTGGCCCAGGCCTACCATCGCCTTGGTGTTTCCTTGCTCAGCAGATTTGTGGAACCAGTTCATCGCCTGGCGGTAGTTTTGTGGCACGCCCAGGCCGTCGCAGTACATCAGGCCCAGATTAAACATGGCGTTGTGGTCGCCCAGCTTGATGGCACTGCGATACAAACTCATTGCTTTGCCGTAGTCTCGCGGTACGCCCAGGCCAATAATATACATCTGGCCCAGATCATTCATCGCCTTGGCGTTTCCTTTTTCGGCAGCCTTGCGATACCAGTTTATCGTCTCGTGATAGTCCTGCGGAACGCCCTCGCCATTGCGGTACATCAAGCCCAGATGAAACATCGCATCGGTATTTCCTTGTTCGGCAGCCTTGCGGTACCAACTCATCGCCCGGCGGTTGTCCCGCGGTACGCCCTCGCCGTTGTGATATGCGATGCCCAGCATAAACATTGCGTGAGCTACTCCCTTTTCGGCAGCCTGGTGATACCACTTCACCGCTTCGCGATAGTCCTGCGATACGCCATGACCCAAGCTATATAAAGAACCAAGAGAAGCCATCGCAAAAGCACTTCCTTTCTCGGCAGCTTTACGATACCAGCCTGCAGCTTTGCGGTAGTCTTGCGGCATACCCTGACCATCGCTGTGCATCGCGCCAAGCATAGCCATCGCGACGGCATTGCCTTTCTTGGCAGCTTTGCGGAACCAGTTCGCCGCCTCTTGATAGTCCTGCGGCACACCTTGACCTCTGACATATATCATGCCCAGGTCAACCATCGCGTCGGCATTTCCCTGCTCTGCAGCCTTCCGCTTGTTTTCGACAAATTTGTTCCAAGAGTCGCTTGCTGCATCGCTGGCGTTTTTTTGAATTTCGGAGCTATCTAATGGCTGGGCTGGCCCTTGCGAGGACAGCAGCGATATAAGATAGCTTGCGGGTATTACGAAGTTCAGATTTTGTCCGCCCTCGACTGTCGATACGACAATGCCAACAACCTCACCTTTGCTGTCTACCACCGGCCCACCACTGCTGCCGTACGATATCGGAGCTGTTATCTGGAATAGCAAATCTTCGTCAATTTTACGAACGGCGCTAACCATTCCAGACGAGAAGGTACCCACCAGCCCATGCGGGTTGCCGACCGCGTAGACAGTGTCGCCCACGGCCACCTTGTTGCTATCGCCAATGGGCAACGGGGCAGCCTTTACGCTGTCAATAGCAAGCAGTACCAAGTCATGGTCCGGGTCGAAGGCCACTACCCCGCGAATATCGTGCTTGGTTTCTTTGTTGGAGAGTTTTGCATGAGCCCGAGAGGCCCCTTGGATAGCATGCATGTTCGTTGCAACAATTCCCTTACGGACAACAAATCCACTTGCCGTCGCAATCAGTTGGCCGCTGGCGTCTTCCATTACCAGCAAGACTACCGAGGGCGACACCCGCTTTGCGATTTCCCGTGGAGTATCAGCCCCTGTAACACCCGAACAGATGCCAACCAAGCAAAATGCCGCCAAAGAGACCCGGAAATTCCTTATCATATTCATCTTTTCCCCCTTTTGCCAAGGGCTATATCTTCTCAACTGCGTTGATAGGTGCTGACTCCTGCCCTATCTTCTCACTCTTGCATTGCCGCTCCAGATGCTCCAGATTTGTTCTTCGTCAGCAGGCTGGGCGTAGTCGGTTTTCAGCGTGGTAACCAGTGCTCCGCTGGCCCAGCCAAACTGTACCCACTTGCTTGGCTCCCAGCCTTTGAGTATCGCGTAGAGCATTCCGCCGACGAACCCGTCGCCCCCGCCGATGCGGTCCATTACGACGATTTCGCGCGGCTCGACGATATGCCAATCGTCGCCCGCCGAAACAATCGCTCCCCACAGATGGCAGTTGGCGCTGAGAACCTCCCGCAGGGTCGTCGCGAAAGTCGACGCGTTGGGATAAGCCTGTTTCACCCGCTGTATCATGCCCTTAAAGCCTTCGATTTTGGCTGAGAGATCCGCCCCCCCAGCCTCCGGGCCTTCGATGTCCAGGCAAAGTTGGAAGTCTTCCTCGTTGCCGATGAGGATGTCGGATTGGCCTGCGATTTTCGTGAAAATATCGTGCAGCTCATCCTGGCGACCAGCCCAGAACGACGCCCTGTGGTTCAGGTCGAAGGAAATCCGCGAGCCATGCTTTTTCGCGGCCTGCGCTATCTCCAGGCAAAACTGGCCTGTCTCTGGCGACAGGGCGGCTATCAGGCCCGACAGGTGCACAATCCCCACGCCCTCGTCGCCGAAGATTCGCTCGAGGTCGAAGTCCTTGACGCTGAGCGTTCTGCCGACCTCGCCAGCCCGGTCGTTTTGCACGCGAGGCCCGCGCGACCCGAACCCGCTGTCGGCGATGTTTATCTGATGACGATAGCCCCAAGGTCCGCCCTGGTCGATATCCTTGCCCTCGCAATCCATGTGTCGCGAGGCCAGGTTGTCCTTGATGAACCTCGCCACGGGGCTGTCTTTTACGAAAGTCGTCAGCACCTTCACCGGCAGCCCGAGGTACGACGAGACGGATGCGACATTGGACTCGGCACTGGTAGCCTGCATGTAAAAGGTATCGCTGCAATGGACGCCTTGGCCCTGGCTGGGCGTCAGGCGGACGCCCATGCTCGTTGGAACCAGTATGGAATAATCGTAGTTTTCTCGAAGTTCGATAGCCATGTTGAACAGTCCTTTCGATAATTTTTGGTTGAATTGGGGTTCGATATACTCCGCTATTTCGCCCGGCGTGTCAATGCTGGCGATGACTACTGACGGCTTGAGGGGTATGTTCGGAATTGGCCTTCCATTGGGCGGTATGGCATGTGCGAGAGGTCTTCGTCGTGTTCGAAGGGGCGTCGCGATAGCATGATAGGCCTGCGTTGGCCTATGTTTACCAGCAGGCCTAGTGCGGCGCAGTTTACTACCAGCGACGAGCCGCCGTAGCTTATCAGGGGCAGGGTCATGCCCGTGATTGGCATTAGGCCCATCGTCATGCCGACGTTGATGAAAATTTGCGTAACAGTCAGCGCGAGTACCCCCACAGCCAAGAGTCTGCCGAACGGGTCGGTAGTGCTGGCTGCGATTTCCACGCCGCAAACTATAATAACGCCGTAGAGCAGGAACACGCCCAGACAGCCTATGAAGCCCCATTGGCCCGCGATGATGCTGAAGATAAAGTCGGTATGGTCTTCCGGCAGGTTTCGGAAATAGACGTCCGCGTGCTGCCAGTTGCCCCGGCCTGTGATTTTGCCCGAGCCTAATACGAGTTTCGACTGGAACAACTGATAGCCCTGACCTTGGATGACATCAGGCTGACCTTGGCGGAGCCAGCCATTGACCCGCTTGAGCTGATGGATTTTCATCGCTGTCAGGGCAGCAGCGGAGTATGCGGTTGTGGGTTTGTCAGCTGGGCCTGTCGTCCAGTAGGCTGTAGCGACTCGTTCGCGCTTATCGACCGGGCTTAGCGGGCCAAGCTGCGTGGGCAGGGGCATCAGGAGAACCACCACCCCCACAGTTACGATGCTCAGGAGGTGTCTCGCTTTGGCACCAGCCATGAACAGCATAGCGTAGAGCGTGGGCAGCAACAGCAAACTTGTGCCCAGGTCAGGCTCGCGGAGTATCAGCCCCATCGGCACGAGCGTCAGTACGAATGGCGGGATCAGGCCCGCTGCGCGTCGGTAGTGGTCGCCCAGGCGAAGGTACCAGGCCAGGAGAATTATCAGCGACAACTTGGCCAGCTCGGAAGGCTGAACCTGGAAGAAACCAAAACCGATCCAGCGATGACAGCCTCGGGTAGCGGGGAGGAACAGCACCAGCACCAACAGGGCCAGCGTGAATGCGAAGAGAATGTACGCCCAGCGTCCGATTTTTTGATATGGCAGGATCGCACAGCCTACGAAAGCTACCGCCGCAGCCAGGCTGTATATCATCTGCCGAGCGACCAGCCCCGTCATGCCGCCAGCCTTTTGGGTTACGTCAATCGCAGCCAGGCCCACGCCCATCAGTGCGAGAGTGGTTACGACGATGCAAATGCTCGTCAAACGCAATTGAAATTTTGGTTTATTCGTTGGCATGTCAGGTTAGAAACAAATTCGGATTTCGGATTTGTTTTACCGTAGTCGAATTCGTGGGTCGAATATGGCGTAGAGGATATCGGTTATCAGTAAGCCTCCGGCGTATATGACTGCGGTGAGGAATGTCAGGGCGGTTATTATCGGCACGTCTCGGTCGGTGATGCTGGATATCATCAGGTCGCCCAGGCCTGGTATGCCGAAAAACTTTTCCAGCAACAGGTTGCCCATAATCAGGAACGGGATAGCCAATACGAGGTTCGTCAGTATTGGCAACATGCAGTTTTTCAGCACATGTTTGAAGAGGATGTCCGGCAGTGCTACGCCCTTGGCCCGGGCGGTGCGGACATAGTCCTGATGAATTTCGTTGAGGATTATCGTGCGATAGAACCGCACCGATCCGCCAAGGCCGGCCAGGACCGCTATGACGACGGGTATGTAGATATTCGTCGGCGGGTCGTGTCCCCAGGCTGCGGGCGGGTATATCTGGAACATCAGCCATTGACCTATTATCATGTAGGCCAGGAACGGCACGCACATGCCGACGACCGAGATCAGCACGCCGAGGTGGTCTATCCATGTGCCGCGGAAATACGCGACCACGCAGCTGACGATCATCGCGGTCAGCCAACCCAGCGCGAGAGCGGGGACAGAGATAGCCAGCGAGAACCTCGCCTTGGCTACGATGATATCGAACAGGGTTTCCTCCGTGCGAAAGCTCTTGCCCTGAAAGCTCACGCAGTTCCACATGTGATACCCAAACTGCGTCTGGGAGATTTTCGCCAGGCCTGGCGCCTGGGCGTTGTAGAACTTTGGCAGGTCCAGTTTGTGTCGGGCCTGGAAAGCCTGCTTCTGCTCAGGCCCAGCTTTGGGGTTTACATATTGCGAGGAGATATCCCCAGCCATGATGTTGAACAGCAGAAAAGTCAACACCATTACGCCGAGGATAGTGAACACCGATTGCACCAGTCTGCGGATAATATACGCGTCCATTATCTGCCCCCCAGTTTCTTTCGCAACGCGGTGTCGATCCGCCGATATTTGCCGAACCCATAGCCAATCGGATGTAGCTTGACATTTTTGTACCAGTCGTAGTACAGCACGAGCGTCAAAGGCTCCGAGAGCGTCAGGACTGGGCAATCTTGGCCAATCATGCGGATCATTTTCGCGTAGATAGCAGTGCGTTGCGGGCTGTCGGGCATGGTGCGGATTTGCTCGTATAGTTTGTCGAATTGCGGATTGGAATAGTTCGAGTTGTTCGTGCCCTTTTTGATATTGGGACTATAGAAGAGTTGCAAAAAATTCTCCGCGTCGTAGTAATCCGCGTGCCAGCCCATGGTGTACATCTGGGCATGCTTGCTGTGAACCTTCTGCTGTAGCGTAGGCCAATCGTTGAAGACAGCCTTTATCCGCACGCCGATACGGGCGAACTGTTGCCGGGCGAACTCCGCCATTCTCCGCGCGCCGATATGGTCGCCCAGCTCGACGGTTATCGGCGGGATTTCACCCTGGGCATCAAGCAACCCCTTGCTGGCCAGCTCTTGCTTAGCCTGGGCGATTTTCTTTTTTGCCTCAGCTGGGTCGAACCGGAAATAAGGCCCGGGGCCTGCTTCTTTGTTGCCTTTGAACGAGGCTGGTACGACATTGCGGGCATGTCGGCCTCGCCCGTTGGAGAGTATACGGATTTGACTTTCGACATCATAGCTGAGGCACATGGCTTGTCGCAAAGCTGGGCTGGCGCCGAGCAGTTTGTCTTCCATGTTGAAGACGAACCAGTAAACGCTAGGCTGCCAGACCTTGCGGAGATATATGTGCTTCTTTCGCCAGGTGGCTGTCAGATCACGGCCTGGCGTGATGACCGATTCAAAAGCCTCGCGCGGAATGCCCGACGCGTCCGACCGGCGCGAGAGGAACAGCATCCAGGCGGAGTAACTCTCCGCGACGAAGTCCAGGTCGATGACATCGATAAACGGCACGCGCTTGCCCGCGTCAGCCAGCAGCCCAGCCTGCCCGTCGCCGGGGCTGCCTTTCGAGGGGTAATAGACGGGGCGATAGTCCGGATTGCGGACGAGGATGATTTTATTTTTCCGCTTGAAGGTGTGCAGCAGATACGCTCCGGTACCCACGACCATCTTCGCTTCGCGGAACTCCACGTTTCGCTGGGCTTGTGGTATCTTGCCCAAGCCGGTCAGCCAATAGTCCACCGCCTCGGCAGGACACGGCGCATAGACCCCCATAGCGAGAACTTTGGTAAATTGCGGGTAAGGCTTGGTCAGCCTGATTTGCAGCGTCAGGTCGTCCAGCGCCCGCAGGCCTTCGACGGGTAGGGAGTATCGGGAAAAATCGCCCGCTGCGTATTTTTTCGTCTTGGCCCGGTAGGCATCCAGGCCGACGATTCGCCCGGCCAGGAACGCCCAGGAGATGGAGGTGTTGGAGTTGTGATAGTCCGCGACTCGCTTGAAGGCCAGGACGAAATCTTCCGCTCTCACGGTGCGGGTTTTATAGACCTCAGCGTTGAGTAGGCCAAAGCAGGGGTTGCGGTGATACTTCACGCCCCGCTTGAGCTTGATGGTGTAGGTCAGTCCGTCTTTGCTGACGCGGGGCATGGACCGGGCGAGGCTTGGGATAAGGACGGGGCGACCCTCGTCCAGCAGCAGATAGTGGTAGCTGTACAGCCCCTCATAGAAATTGCCCTGGATATCCGCGCTGGTAGTGTCGCCACAGGTAGTGGGGTCTATCGACCGGACAGCCCCGCCGAAACTGTCCCGCCGAACCACGGGGTTGTCGTTCCAGACGGGCACGCCGGTTTCGGTATAGCGAGCGATTACCCTCTCGAACCTCTCGCCCCCGTCCCTGCGCAAAAGCCAAAGCGGCGACAGCGTCATCAGCCCAACAACGCCTAGCGATATAAAGTAAAACAGCTTCACAAATTTTTCTTTCAAGTAGTCAGTTATCAGTTATCAGTAAAAACAAAAACAGCAAAAGCGAAAACAGCAAAACACGAATGACGCGAATAAAAACGAATGACACTAATTTTTGTCTTTTCTGTTTTTGTTTCTTTGTCATTCCCGCCTGCGCGGGAATGACACGGGGGGAGGCCATTGGTTAATGGTCATTGGGCATTTGGGCATTGGTTTTTTTCATTATTCGGAATTTGTCATTGATTCATCATTCGGATTTCGGAATTCGTCATTTGCTGTTTTTCTTATTGCCTATTCCCTACTTGCCTATTGCCTCTTTTGAAGGATCAGTAACGCCTTGGTTTTTCAGGTCCGCTGCCCAGTCCAGTACTGCGCCTAGCACTGCAGCTCCCGGGTCTACTTTGGTAACCTGGGCTTGGGCGAGGGGCGTTTTGCCTTGCCCCGTTATTTTGTTCAGGGCTGTTTCACAGGCAGAGAGAAGTTTCTTGCAGGCTTGTTGCAGTTTCTGGTTAGCTTGAGCTTTCCGCTTGCGAGCCTGGTCGTCGGTTATTTTTTCGAACCCGCCAGCTGAGGCCTGCAAAGCCTGGTCGTAAACATAGGCTGCGTCGTAGGCGAGGTTCACCACCATCTGCAGAACTTTCATTCGCTTCGTCTTGCTCTGTTTGGCAGCCGGAGCTGCCTCCGCAAGAACAGCCACCGCCGAAGCCAGGCTTTGCGCGAAGGCGGAGTCTAGGCTGCGAACTTTCCCCCGCCAACCGGGCCAGGCCCGGGCCAGAGTGTCAACGAGTTGCTTGCGCACCGCCCGAGCGGTCCTGGCAGGGACGGTTTTATCCTCTGCCGCCCGCTTCATCACCAGCAGAATTTTCCGCAATATCAGCGGGTTCGTCTCCGCTATCGCAGCAGCGCCCGCGGACTTGACGAATTTACCAGCCGTCTTAGGCCCAATCTTCAACAGATGAGGGCAAATGTTTTCATAGCCCGCCCAGCCCAGGTACCGCATGCCCTCGTTGGTGCTGCGAACCATTACAGACAAGGCTGGACTCGTGCCACGCGACGAAAAACCCGAAAAGGCGATGGCGAGATTTATCTGCTTTTGCTCAGCCAACCTGTCCCCAGCGGTAAAGCCCTTGCCATCCAACATGCCCTTCAGCTCCTTGACGCTCTCGCGGGCAAAGGCAAGCTGATATCGCGGATGGCTGTACAGGTTGTAGTCCCCAACCAAGCCCTCGCGGGCGTCGAGTATGTCCTGGTTCGTACGGGCGATAACGAAAAGCTGTTTCCACCACTTGATACGTTGGCTGATTTGCTTTCGATAAACAGGCAGGAGCTGATGCCCCATCGCGTCCGCTGGGATATTAGGCTCGGGAGGCAAGGCCCGCGATTGGCCCGCCGCCAACAGGATAATCAACATCGCAAAGCACAGGCAAAGAGTCTTGTTTCTACGCATAGTTCCAGGTTCCTTTCTCGTGGACGGACACCTTCGAGGCAGCCGCGCACAACACCCCCACAACACGCCAACAGGATACCGATTCGCCCAGATTGAATCAACAACCAATATGGGCAAGTAGGGAATAGTGTCGTTGGATGGCGTGGAGATTTCGGATTTGTTTTTAGAAAATTGTCATTCGCTCAGCTGATCTGTTACTACTACGATGTCGCCCGGTTGCAGGCCTATTTTCCTGGCAGCCTCGGTGTCAAGTATCAGCACTGTGCTATTTTTGCCATTGAGCTTGGCTTGTTTTTTAGGCAGGGAGTTTCGCATTATCCTAGCTTGGGTTGCCTGGGCAGCGACAAGTCGTCCGAGAGATTGCATCTTTTTCTTCTGCTGAGCGATGGCTTGGTTTATATCGCGGACTCTGGCCTGGGCCCGGTTGCGATGCCCCCGCTCCATTATCCAAAGCCCCGCCAATAGGACGATAATAAGCCCGCACAACCCATAAACAAGCACAGGAAATCGCCCAGCCACAGCCGAGGCAGAAGTAACTTGGCCCGGGCCGGTATGATTATTTACGTTAGTTTCAGTCATTCCTGCTCGCCTATTGTCTACTTGCCCAATTACTGCAAATATATTTCTGAAATCGCCCAGGGTTGTGAGCCTTGCACCACAGCGGTTATGCGGACGTACCTAGCCAGGATTTGTGTCAGCACGGGGATGTAGGTAATCCCTCGCGTGCCGGGACAGCTGTATCGGTTGGTGTAGCGCTTGCCGTCCATGCTGGTGGACAGGGCGACCTTGCGGGCAAAGCCGAACGCGTTTTCGCCATGGCGAAGGGCAAGGAGATTGAACAGGCAAGGTTTGCCCAGGTCTATCGTAATCTGCGCGTTGCGATATCGCCGAGCGGACACAGCCAGGGTGCTGGCATCGCCGTCCGCAGCCCGGCGGATGTTTTTGAACCCGCCATTGGTGCTGCTAACTCGCCAGGTTTGCGGGTCGGGAATGGCAACGCCCAGCGTTCTGCCTCGGCTAAGGCCAAAGTCAGGCTCGCACCCAACCGCACCCAGCCCAGCCAACAGCAAAACCGCCAGCAGCAGCGTTCTGATTTTTCTCTCTTTGGTCTCGCGCATACGCTTTCCGATTTGTCTCCCAAGTCAAGCCCAGCTACATCAGCCAGGCTCGCAGGAACGAACATTATACAGCCCAGCCCAGCCAGGCCAAGAAAAAAGGTGTTTCATTTTTCCCAGATGTCCAGCGAGAACGCCGCTGTAACAGCATAACCCGTCATAAGTTAGCCCATGCAGGCCAGCCTTGTTATTAAATGCGATAATATAAGCGGGTGTGTATCTTTGTGTAGCTGTTGGAGTTACGAGGAGTGCAGATCATGGATCGTCAAAAAACGATGGGGCGCAACAAGACGGGGGTTTCGCTGTCGCATCCAAACATGGGCCTCGGGCGGAGAAAGGTGCGCCGTGGGCGTGGGCCATCGACACCGGTGAGACTCTCTGCCAAGCGCACCTATATTTTTTGTCATTATTGCGGGTACACCCCCAAAAGTGGCAGAGGCGACCAGGCCTGTCCCAAGTGCAACCGCCATGCGTGGGAATCCGGCACGATAGCAGACAGGCTGGTACCCCAGTAAAACAGAAACAGCAGAACCACGAATGGACACGAATAAACACGAATTTTTTGTGAGGAAAAAAACCGCAAACTACGAAAGACGCGAAAGAACGCGAAAACGGATTGGTGGAAAAAACAAAAATTCGTGTTATTCGTGTTCCGCTGTTTTTGTTGGCTGGCCGTTTTGTTTCGGCAGGGTTAGGCCGAGCCGGGCCATGACCGCTTGGAGGTCTGACCAGACCTTGCCTCGGGTGTCGGGCGAGTAGTTTCGCAGAACGTAAGCCGGGTGGAAGGTGGGCATGACCGCGATCCCAGCCAGGCCTGGGCCTATGTCAGGCAGCTGCTGCCAATTGCCCCTCAACTTGGTGATGCCGATTTTCGTCATCAGCAAGCCCTTGCTCGCGGGGTTGCCCAGCGTAACGATAACCCTGGGCTGAATAATCTGAAGCTGTCTGACAAGATAATCCCAACAGGCGTCAGCTTCCTCCCCAGCGGGCGGACGATTGTTAGGCGGACGACATTTTACGGTGTTGCAAATGAAAACGTCGTCTCGGGTCAGGCCCATTGCGTGGATCATTTTCGTCAACAGCTCACCCGCTCTGCCTACGAAAGGCCTGCCGCTGGCGTCCTCGTCTGCCCCCGGAGCCTCGCCTACGAAAACCAGGTCGGCGTTGGGGTTGACCTCGCCGAAGACCGTGTGCGTGCGGGTCTTGCTAAGCGGACACTTCTTGCAGCCGCGAATTTCCTTCGCGTCAAGCTCAGCCAGGGCATGGGCTTTTTGCTCCGGCGAGAGATTCTCCCCAGGCCCAGCCTGGGCCTGGACGGGGGCCTGGGCGGGGGCGGGTATGTCAAGTGTCGGCAGCGGGTTTCGCTTGGCTGGGACAAACTCAGCTGAGCCTAGCAGAGACTCGATAGCCAAGAGCTGACGGGCAATGTCTGTAGGATTTCCCTGCATAGTCATTTACTCAGGCTGGTTGACTGGTTGACTGGTAAAAG
>JAOZNE010000035.1:0-12705 GCA_029933955.1 Phycisphaerae bacterium | reverse complement strand
GTGTTTTTTACACGACCTTCCCAGCCGAGGGCGGCTAGGCTACATTTTTGCAATTAGCTCTCATCTCTTCATAAAAAAATTTTTTTATATACTTGACAAATCGCGATGAGTGTGTACACTTGTCGGCGTTCCGTCTTGAGCCGACGGAGCCGATCATCCCAGAACGCTCTGGAGGAGGGTGATTGAAGACCAGGGGCGAAATCGCTCCCTCACTTCCTGTTCTTTAGGCCAATGCCCAATTTCTGGGCCAATCCGGCCGAGTTCCCAAAGATGTACTTTTTTGATAAGAGGTTAAAAAATCTGGCGGGCTTTTTGCGGCGTCAGCTTACTGAAAATCGAATATTGATGGTTGGAAATCTCGGCGGTTGAGCCTACACAATCCGCCTGAGGAGGAAGTTTAGAAGTATACAAGAATTGCTCATCTCTTGGAGTGTTGCTCAGCTCACTTGTTGTACCGCTGGTGAGTCTGGCTGATTTGTGTCAGCTGGGTAAGTTGGCGGTAGTGGACTCCAGGTTGTCGAAACAACCTGGCAAGCAATATGGACGCTGGAATGAAAGGCTGTACGAGATGAGAAACGCAAGAAAACAGGATTTTGAATTTTTTGGCTTCAAGGGCAAAGGTTTGTTCTGGACCGCAAGCGTCGTTTTGGCACTTGTTGTAGCTGTTCCCGCCGGGGCTTTGTGGGCCCAAGGGCCTGTCCATGAGCTATACAACGAGGATTCAGCAAAATACGTGCGGACGAGCTTTACGCCGAATGACCCGCTCTATACGGGTGGGCAGAGCGGCAATACTTACGGCCAATGGCATCTCAACGGCAATAACGGATACTCCCATATAAACGTAGCCGGGGCCTGGGCAAATGATTATACCGGTACTGGCGTAACCATCGGCATAGTGGACGACTGTTTCGAGACAGCCCATCCGGACCTGGCACCGAACTATGTAGCTGGGGTCAGTTGGGACTTCGGTCAAAATGACAGCGACCCGAACCCTGTCTACAGCGCTGACCAGCACGGTATTTCGGTAGCTGGCGTTGCAGCAGGCCGGGGCGGAAACGGCGTGGGCATAACGGGCGTTGCCCCGCATGCGTCTCTGGCGGGGCTGAGATGCAGCTTCGGCCCAGATCAAACAGAGCAGATGTTTGTCGATGCCACTCTTCACCGCACAGATGTAATCAAGGTCAAAAATCACAGTTACGGCATCGCGGCTTCGTATGTCAGTAACCCCACAATCGTAACAGCCAATCGCACCGCCGCAGCCGCTGGCTGCGTCAACGTTCGGGCAGCAGGCAACGATAGCGCCAACGCCAACGCAAAGACCGCCCAGGCTGACCGTACAGCAATCGCCGTGGCGGCCCTGGGTGCAAACGGAGTTGCTGCGTCTTATTCTAATTTCGGCGCCAATGTCTTCGTAACTGCCCCCTCAAACGGAGGAGGGCCGGGCATTACCACCACCGACCGGACAGGCTCCAGCGGCTACGGCGGCATCACAGGTCATCCCGACTACACCAATGCCTTCGGCGGAACGTCGTCAGCCTCGCCGACAGTTGCCGGTACCGTGGCACTAATACTCCAAGCCAATTCGAACCTCGACGTTCGCGGGGTCAAGCATGTCCTGGCCAATACTTCCGTCAAAGTCGATACGGGACATAGTGCCTGGCAAACCAACGGCGCGGGTTACGAATTCAACCCGTATTACGGGTTTGGGCTTATCGATGCCACCGCGGCGGTCAATTATGCCCTCTCATACGCAGGCCCGGCTGCTGAGGTCAGTTTCGGCACTGGTCAGCAGACTGTAAACCAGACTATCCCAGATGCCGGCAGCGCAGTATCGAGAACCTTCACCATCACTGACACGAATCGGCTGGAGTCCATCGAACTGGACATTGGTTTAAGCAGTAACGCTTACTGGGGAGACTACGATATCCTGCTTACGTCCCCCTCCGGCACGACAAGCAAACTGGGCTATGGTCTGACAACTGGACAGGGCGACAGCACAACATGGGAGTTTTCCTCAGCGGAGTTCTGGGGCGAAAACCCCAATGGACAGTGGACCGTCAGCGTGCAGGATATCTGGGCGGGCTATACGGGCACCTGGAATAGCTTTGAGTTCACCGGCTACGCCGAGGCTCCCGAACCGGCGACAATGAGTCTGTTGGCCATCGGTGGCCTGGCCCTGCTGCGAAGGCGGCGGCGCAAGGCTGCGTAATTCGTCTGAAATTATAGTTGAGCATGTATGGCGGCTGGGAGTTAGAAATCCCCAGCCGCTGTTTTTTTATAGCCTGGTACCGTGGTTGCGGTGTTTGCAACCAACGGCACCGGGCGGACTCAGCTTTTCGTAGCTGTGAAGGGTTACACAATTTTCACCAGGTGGTACCGCTTCTTGCCCGCTCGGAGGATGAGCGTGCGTCGCCCTGCCAGGGTGTCGGTGTTTACCTCAGCCTCGGTGTCCGTCGCGCGGATGTTGTTTACGGAAATGCCGCCCTGGGCGATGAGCTTGCGGGCCTGGCCTTTGGAGTTGGCCAGGTCTGTCCCAGCCAGGACATCTACCAACGGCGCCCCAGCTGCGATGGCCTGGACTGGCAGTTCGGACGACGGCACTGCGTCGAAAATATCCGCCAGGTCCGCGTCGGTCAAGCCCGCCAGGTCGCCGCCGAACATCGCATCGGTCGCAGCCAGGGCCTTGTCCAGCCCCCCCTGGCCGTGGATTACCCGCGTAACCTCAGCTGCCAAAAGTTTCTGGCCCTCGCGTCGTTCGGGGTTTTGGTTGTGCGCAGCTACGACCTCCGCTATTTGCTCCAGCGGCAGGAATGTAAAAATTTTCAGATATTTTTCCACATCGGCGTCAGCCTGGCCCACCCAGTATTGGTACAGGTGGTATGGACTCGTGCGGGCTGGGTCCAGCCAGAGTGCGTTGCCCGCGGACTTGCCGAACTTCTCGCCATTGCTGGTTTTCACCAGCGGACAGGTCAGACCATAGACGCTTTGCCGCCGTCTCTTTCGCACCAGGTCTATCCCAGCGGTGATATTGCCCCACTGGTCGTTGCCGCCATATTGCACCGTGCAGCCCATCGTGTCGAACAGGTGCAGAAAGTCATACGCCTGCAGGGTCATGTAGCTAAACTCGGTAAAGCTGATGCCGTTGGCCGAGGCCATGCGGGTTTTGACGGACTCCTTGGCGACCATATAATTGACGGTGAAAAACTTCCCGACATCACGAAGCCACTCCGTGAAACCCATAGGCCCGATCCAGTCGTTGTTGTCCAACATTACCGCAGCGTTTGGCCCGGTGAAATCCAGGAACCGCGAGAGCTGTTGCTTCATAGCCTCGGCATTGGCAGCGACCTTCTCCGCCGTCAGGAGGTTGCGTTCCTCATTCTTCCCGCTGGGGTCGCCTATCATACCCGTCGCCCCGCCGACGACCGCGAGTACCTTGTGCCCCGCCCGCTGAAAGTGCGCCATGGCCATTATCGGCACGAGATTGCCAAGCTGCAAACTCTCCGCCGTCGGGTCAAAGCCGACATACATCGTAGCAGACTTCTTCCCAAGCCTCTCGCCAAGCCCCTCGTCGCTAACCTGCTCTACGAGGCCCCTGCCCTGCAATGTTTCGTAAACTGATGACATGTTTCGTCCGTTATTTTTCGCAAATCCAAAATCTGCAAATCCGAAATCGCTAAACTCTGCCGAGGTATTCGCCGGTTCGGGTGTCTACTTTTACAACCGTGCCGTTTTCGACGAAGGGCGGCACTTTGATATTTGCCCCGCCTTCGCAGACAGCGTCCTTGGCCTGGTTGGTAGCGGTGGCGCCTTTTACATTCGGCGGGGTGTCAGTTACGGTCAGCTCGACGGTGTTTGGCAGCTCGACGGACATCAGCTCCGCTTCGACGAAGCAGGTTTCGCAAACGCAGTTCGGCGTGAGGAAAACCGCAGCATCGCCGATGGCTGCCAGGGGCAGCTCGACCTGCTCATAAGTTTCCGGATCCATAAACACATGGCTGGAGCTGTCGGAATACAAATACTCCATCTTCTTGCGGTCGAAGTGCACCGGCTCAAGCGTTTCCTCTGGCCGAAACCGGTTGGCGACGATTTGCCCCGTCTTTACATTGCGAAGCTCAGCCTGGACATAGGCCGGGCCCTTGCCGGGCTTGACGTGATCCATGCTCACAAAGACCCATATTTCGTTGTTCTTCCAAATGCAGCCATGCCCGCGCTTAAAGTCATTGATTTTCTTTGCCATTGAATGCTCGTCTCCGCTAAAGGAATAAAAGTAAGTTAAAGTCAAGTCCCGGATTGTACCACACTTGCCCAGCCAGACGCAATTGATTCATAGCTGATTGACAATTGCCACTCAGCAGGTGAAAATGGCGGGGCTATGAAAATACGTCCCGCGAAAATTTCCGACGCCCAGGGAATCTGCGACCTGGTGAACCATTATGCCGAGCAAGACCTCATGCTCCATCGGTCGCTGGAGAGTATCTACGATTGTCTCCGGGAGTTTATCGTAGCGGTCGAGCCAGGCCTGGCGGCGGACGAGAATGAGAAACTGCTAGGCTGCGTGGCGGTGGATATTTTTTGGGGCAACTGTGCGGAGATTCGTTCCCTGGCTGTGGCCCAGGAAGCCAAGGGGTTGGGCGTGGGCAAAGCGTTGATATCAGCCTGCCTGGCAGACGCCCGCAGGCTCGGTGTGCCAAAACTTTTCGCTATGACATACGAGCAGGAATTTTTCCACAAATTGGGCTTTGTGGAAGTGGACATCGAAACCCTGCCGGAGAAAGTCTGCCGGGAGTGTCTCGCCTGGTACAACCAAGGCCATCGCCACGAAACCGCTATGATTATCGATGTCGAGGGGGCCAAATGACTCGCAGTGAGACGATAATCAGGCTCTCCGGCGTGCACAAATCTTTCGGCAACGAAGCCGTCCTGAACGATATAAATCTGGCGGTGCAGACTGGCAAGACGACGGTCATCATCGGCCCGAGTGGCTGCGGCAAGAGCGTGCTGCTGAAACATATGATAGGCCTGCTCAGACCTGACGCGGGGGAAGTTTTTTTTCGCGAGCACGAAATTTCCCGACTCCCGGAGAGAAAGCTCGTCCCGATCCGCCGGCGAATGGGGTTCCTTTTCCAGGGTGCCGCCCTGTTCGATTCCATGACGGTCGAGGAAAATATCAGCTTCCCGCTCGAGGCCCACAACGCTTGCGACCGGCCCGGCCAACGTATGCGGAGCGAGGAGGTTCTCTCGTTGGTAGGCCTGGATGGGCTGCAAGGCAGATACCCCACCGAGCTGTCCGGGGGGCAAAAAAAGCGCGTCGCCCTGGCCCGGGCGATATCGCTAAAGCCCCAGGTAATTTTCTACGACGAGCCTACCACCGGGCTGGACCCTATCCGAGCTGACCTGATAAACGAACTGATACTCAAGCTGCAAAAGGTGCTGGGCAATACCGCGGTGGTCGTTACGCACGACATGGCCTCAGCCAGAAAGGTCGGCGACCGCATCCTTATGCTGCACGAGGGAAAGTTTATCATCGACACCACGCCCGACGAGCTGGACCAGGCTGACAATGAGGTCGTCCGCCGATTCATCGCAGGCCGAGCCAACCCGGAAGAACTGGCGGAACTTGAAACAGGCCATTTTGCACAAGACGAGTAGCTGTAGGTTATGCAACTTGTTGCCTGGCAAGAAAAGAAAAGTTTACCGCGAAAGAACACAGAGAACACAAAGAGGAAGATAGTTCGAAAAGAAAAAAACATGGGCGAGACGCCCATGCTACGGGAGAGATTATGAATGAGAATAGACGAAATATCGCTATCGGTTTAACTGTAATTGCGGGCCTGGCTATGCTGTGCGGGATGATTGTCCTCTTCGCGGGCTTGCCGCAAATGTTTTCCACGGGGTATACCGTGGAGATACACTTTTGGCAGACGCATGATATTATCGCGGGCGATCCGATATATTTGCGGGGCAAGCGCGTTGGCTTGGTTACCAATGTGGACTTCACCAACGGCGACGCTCGCAACGGCGTAACCATCCGGGCCAAGGTCGATTCGGACATCCGCCTGCCCAGGGATATCCAGGCCCGGATCTTTACGAAAGGGCTTGTCGGCAAGGGGTATCTCACGCTGATTCCCCCCGCCAAAACCGAGGCTCGCGCCGAGTTCTACACCATCGACGAGGTTATCAAACTCCAAGGCGCGCACGACCCTGGCCAGGGACTGCTGCCAAAGGAACTTACCGCGTCGCTGAAAAACTTCGGCGACCTTGCCAAGAATCTCAACGAGCTGATAGCCCCAGTTGCGCCGACGACCACGCAACCAGCCACCACTCAGCCCAGCTCCCCTACCCTGCCCGCCGGGCTCCAGGGCACGGTCGCCCGCATGAATCGCACACTCGACGCGCTGTATGCCATAACTGGCGATGACCAAAACCAGGCGAACTTCAAAGCTGCGCTAGCCAACCTCGCCAAGGCAAGCGACCAGGCCGACCAGGCCATGGCTGCTATCAAAGCTACCGCCATCAGCGCCCAAAAAACGCTAGGCGGAGCTGACGAACTGACGCGAAAACTCATCACCAGCGCCGAGGATATTTCCATACTGCTCAAGTCCATCGGCGAGACGGTCGAGAAGATGAACCAAGGTCATGGCACCGCGGGAAAATTCATAAACGACCCAGCCCTCTACAATAGCCTGACCCAGGTCGGCGAGCAAATGAACGGCCTGATAAAAGACTTCCGCCGACTGGCAAAACAATGGAAAGAAAAAGGCATAGACGTAAGGCTGAAGTAGATAGCAATCAGCCGTCAGTAATCAGCCTTCAGTAACCAGTGAAAGCAAAAAAAAGTTGGGTGGCATGGCTACACCGCGGCTGTATGCGGGGTAGCCATGTGGCTTAGACATCCTATCCAATTGCGGAACAACCTGTTCCATAGTTGCGAAGCAGCTTGCTTCTCAATTTCAAAAAACCTGTTACAGAATCTTTGCGAATGAACCCCGGAAAAAACATATACCGTTTGCGATGGATAATCCTGGCCTGCTGGGTTATAGGGTGCGCGGGGCTTTACGCGCTAGTGCCCCCCGGCGACCCGGCCAAGAACGAGCGGGTGAGTTTTCTCCCGGCCAATTCGCCATACCGTCTCGCGATGGAAAAACTGGCAAGGGGTTTTCCGCGTCAGTGCGGGCTTAGTCAAGCTGTGATCGTCTTCGAGCGGCCCGGGGGCAAACTGAGCTATCGAGACAATACCTACGTCAACGACATCGCCAGCCGAGTGCGTCAGGGTCGCCCCGGCGGCCTCTCCAACGAAGACCTCGCCAAGCTCAGCGTTACCAGCCCGGGCCTGATAGACCTGGCCATCGGCACAAGCACAGGCTCGGAGATGATGCGAAAAGGCCTGGCTATGTTCGCCGGCAAGCTAGGCCAGGCCCAGCCAAAAGAAGCTATAAAAAACGGCCCCTCGTTGGTCAATCCGCTTCGCAGCAAGGTAACCCCCCCGGGCCAGGCTGCCATCGTCCGCGTGAATATCCCGTCGGGGTTTATCACATATCGCTCCAGCCAAATTATCAGGCATATCCGCCAGCTGCTGCAAAGCACCCCCCCGCCGACTGGCCTGAAGGTAGCTGTTACCGGCACAGGCGGATACGGGTACGACTACGCAAACTTCGTCCGCCAAAGTCATCACCGCACGACCCTGGCAACGCTGATTGCGGTCATCGTAATCCTGCTGATAGTCTACCGCGCGCCGATAGCGGCGATGGTACCGCTGGTGGCAATCAGCCTGGCTGCCGCGGTGATTATCAAGTTTATGGACATCATCCAGAACATGGGTTTCAGCATAGGCCTGGCTGAGCGGATATTCGTTTTCGTGCTGATGTACGGCGCGGGGGTGGACTACTCGCTGCTGCTCATCAGCCGATACCGCGAGTATCTCCGCACGGGCAGGCCAGGCCGAGTCGCCATCGCCGAGGCCCTCAACGCGACATTCCCCGCCATCTCCGCCTCAGCCTGCACCGACGCGATGGGCATCGCGATGCTGGTTTTCTGCAGGTTCCTCATCTTCCAGACGACCGGGCCAGTGGTAGCCTTGGCGTTGGTGGTAGCCTGGCTGGCAGCGGTTACGCTCGTGCCCGCACTGGTCGCCCTGCTGGGCCCGCAAATGTTTTGGCCCGTGCGGGTACTGCCGGGCGCGGAAGTTGGAAAAATTCGCAGGCCCGTAATCGCGCGGATTTGGCCTGGCATTGCACGGCGAGTTACGCAAAGGCCGGGGCTGGTGCTCGTGCTGGTGGTCTTGACCCTTGCGATACCAGCCACGGCTACGCGAAAAATTACATGGGTCTACGACGCCCTGGCCGGCATCCCGTCCCAGTGGCAAGACGGCGTCGGCAACGCCGCAGCTGGGGTCGACATCGTCAAAAAACATTGGCCCATCGGCGAGATCGCGCCGGTAACGATACTCATCTCCACGCCCATGGACAAACCCGCGCCGGGCCAACAACGCTGGCGAGAAATATCCAAAACCCTCGTAGCCAGGCTGGAAGCCATCGACGGCGTGCAAGATATCCGCGCCCTGACTCAGCCACTCGGCCGGGGCGTCTCCCTGCCAGGCGACACCACGCCAGGGCGAATGATTCGCAGCGTAGCCCAGCGACAATACTTCCGCCGGGACCGCGGCGAACTTAGGCTGGAAGTGCTGCTGAGCTGCCACTCCATGAGTAGCCGGGCTATGAAACTGCTGGGGCAAATCCGCCGGGACATCGAGCAGAGCCTCGCCAAGGTAGCTCCAGGCTGCAGGGTTCACATCGGCGGAGCGACCGCGCAGATGATAGCAATCCGCACGACCACCCAGAAAGATTTCAAACTCGTCGTCGTCCTCGTGCTGGGCGTAATTTTCCTGGTCGTCCTGGCCTTGCTGCGAGATTGGCTGATGACGCTGTTCATGGTCGCCGCCATCGCCCTGAGCTACCTGGCCACGCTGGGACTCTGCGCCTGGGCCTTCACCTGGTACTATGGCCACGCGGGAATGGACTGGAAAGTCGAAATCTTCCTGTTCGTAGTCATGGCCTCGGTCGGCGTGGATTACAGCATATTCCTGGCCTCGCGGGTCAGCCAGGAAGCCCGCACCTGCGCCCCTGCCGAAGCCATCCGCCGAGCGATTATCCACACCGGGCCCGTCATAAGTTCCTGCGGCCTAATCATGGCTGCGACGCTCGGCAGCCTGATGGCTGGGCAAATCGAACTGCTCCACCAACTGGGCTTCTCGCTCGCTCTGGGCATGTTGATAGACACATTCATCGTCCGCCCTCTGCTCCTGCCAGCCTTCGCAACCATCTTCAAGCGCACCGGCAGATAATAATTTTCACGACCAAAAAAAATAAGCACAGGGGGATGCCAACCAGATAAAATAAACCCCGCTCCCTTCCACTCCTTTCCTATCACGGGTCGTCGGGGACAAATGGGTATTGGACATTGGTTCTTCAATGGAAATTGGGTATTTTTGCTCTGATATCGTGTTTTTCGTAGTTTAAATATCTGTGTATATCCGTGTTTATCCGTGTGGCTTTTTTTTGTGTGAACATATGCGGTATTTTTAACTTGAGAACCGGGGCGTTTTGACAAGAATAGGGCGATGAAAATTTTGTTTTGCGGAAGTGGTACATTTGCCAGGCCAATCTTTGACGCGATCGTAGCTTGCGGGCATGAGGTGGTCTGGGCGGTTACGCCCCCCCCCAGGCCTGCGGGTCGCGGCGGAAAGCTGACGCCCACCCCTATCGCAGCTGCTGCGGAAAAGGCTGGTATCGACGTCTATCCCTGCGGAGATATCAACTCGCCCGAGACGATAGAGCTCCTGCGGAGCAAACAGCCTGACGTAATGTGCGTCGTGGAGTTTGGCCAATTCATAGGCTACCCCGCCCGGCAGATAGCCAGGCTCGGAGCGTTTAACCTGCATGGCTCGCTTTTACCAGCCCTGCGAGGCGCAGCTCCGGTGAACTGGGCGATCCTCCGCGGGCTGAAGCGAAGCGGCGTGTGCACTTTTTCGTTGGTAGACAAAATGGACGCTGGGCCTGTGTATCGCAGTGCGTCGTTGGAAATCGGGCCCACCGAGCGGGCTGGCGAGTTGCGAGCCAGGCTGGCTGAGCTTGGCACGACGGTCGTGCTCGATACGCTGGAGATGCTCTCGGGCGTAGACCATGCCGACGAGCTTCGCCCGCAGGTGCAGGACGATTCGCTGGCGACGCTGGCGCCGAAGTTGAAAAAGTCCGACGGGCTGCTGGACTTTGGCGACACTGCCCTGGAGATAGCGCGTCGCGTGCGAGGCTATTGGCCCTGGCCCGGCGGGCGGGCGGTTTTCTGCCACGCTGGCGGGAAGACCTGGCCCGCTACTATCGCGCAGGTGCGAGAGGTTCCCGACCAGGCCGACGAGGCCCGGGCGGGTATATTGAATGAAAACTTGCAGGTTGTTACTGGTCGGGGCCTGCTGGAAATTGTCGAGATAAAACCGGCTGGTAAAAAACTAATGCCCTGGGCGGACTTTGTAAATGGTTACCGCGTTGGCCCGGGCGACAAATTCATTACACCAAAAAGACCACTATGATTATCGGAAGTAAAAAGAAAAAGAAAACCAAAGAGGCTTTAAAGCTCAACGCGCTGACGTCCGAGACCAGTCGGGACATGGCTGTTCGCGCACTGCGGGACAAAAAGGGCAACGTCTCCGCTCATTTGCGTCGGCTGATGGCGGAGACTTCTCCTTCCACACAAGACAGGGCATTGGCCCGCGAGTTGACTATGGGCGTTACGCGACACCGCGACACGCTGGAGACCATACTAAAAGCATACCTGAAAAACCCGAAAAAGATGCTACTCTCGCCGATACGCGAGATAATACTTGTCGGGCTGTACCAGATTCTTTTTCTGCATCGCGTCCCGGCCTTCGCAGTGGTGGACGAAGCTGTGGAGCAAACAAAAAAACTGCATCACAAGCGGCAGAGTGGCCTGGTCAATGGCCTGCTGCGGACAGTCGCTCGCGAAATTTCCAAACCCATCGCCGAGTGCATGGAGCCAAGCCTGGGCCCCAGCCATGTCCCTATCGGCGAGGGGATGCTGCGACGATTTAAGCGGGACGTCATGCCCGACCCCGAGACCAACCCGGTCAAGCACATGGCCAAGGCTTGGTCCATACCATTTCCCCTGGGCAAGCTGTGGATCAAAAACTTCGGCCTGAGCGAAGCCCGCCGGATAGCGTCACACAGTTGCGCCCGCCCGCCGATGATAGCGAGGGTGAACCAGACCCGGGCGGATGTCCAGTCGGTTATCGACATGATAAAGCTCGACGGAGGCCAGGCCAGGCCCCATGAAAATGGCTGTAGTATCGTGATAGATTCCTGCAACGACTTGACCAAGCTCGGCGCGTTCCGCCAGGGCCTGATCCAGCCACAGGATCCCACCGCCACGGCTGTGGTCAATGCGATGGACGTCCAGCCTGGTATGCGAGTGCTGGACCTCTGCGCGGCTCCGGGCACCAAAACCACGCACCTGGCAGAGCGGATGAACAACACCGGCGAAATAATCGCGGTGGACGTCTCAGCTTCGAAGCTCTCGCGAGTCAAAGAGAGCTGCAAACGCATGAACATAACCATCGTCGAAACCGTGCGGGCATTGGATATCGCGTCGCTCGAGCCGGGGAGCTTTGACGTCGTCCTGGTCGACGCGCCTTGCAGCAACACAGGCGTCCTGTCTCGAAGGCCCGAAGCCCGCGGGCGATTCACCAACAAAAACTTCTTCACGCTGAATCACAATCAACAGGTACTGACCAACCAGGCCGCTATCCTCGCCAAACCCGGCGGGCAGGTGGTCTACAGCACCTGCAGCATCGAACATCTGGAGAACCAGGCCATCGCTGAGTGGTTTAACGAAAACTCCAAGCGTCTGGAGCTTATCGAGCAGACTCAGACGCTCCCAGCTGGCGAGGGGTGCCCGGAGAAATGGCACGACGGCGGATACTTCGCGAAGTTTAAGGTTACGGGCTGATGGCGAAAAAGGGTAAAGGCGATTCGACGCAACCCAAGGGCGTGCGGATACGAAACCGCAAAGCCTTCCACGACTACGAAATCCTCGAAAAGCTCGAGTGTGGCCTGGCGCTTGTCGGGACGGAAGTCAAAAGTCTCCGGGCAGGCCAGGCCAAGGTCGACGAAGCCTACGCCCGGTTCGACGGCGACGAGCTGTTTCTCGTCGGAGCCAATATCGCTCTGTACCCGCAGGCTGGTGAGCAGATGCAACACCACCCCACGCGGAAACGAAAACTCCTGGCCCGCCGCAGACAACTCCACGCCCTGAAAATACGAGTCCAGCAAAAAGGCCTGACGCTTCTGCCCTTGGCGATATATTTTCACCATGGCTGGGCCAAATGCGAAATCGGCATCGCGCGAGGCAAGCAAAATTACGACAAACGCGACTCGCTCCGCAAAAAAGATCAACAACGAGACATGGCCCGGGCAATGCGACAGAGAAGATGACGCAGAAGTCAGAAATCAGTCGTCAGGATTCAGTAGTCGCGGATCGTAGCATTTTTTTCACAAGCCCCGCGAGATGTGGCCAAATTCTAGCGATGGTCATTGCGGGTTGGACATTCAATGGGTATTGGGTGTTTGGGGTATTGATAATTTCAACCTATATTTCCGATGTTTGCGATTCTGCCTTTTGGCTAGCTGCGGCGGCTTT
>JAOZNE010000227.1:0-3391 GCA_029933955.1 Phycisphaerae bacterium | reverse complement strand
TACGGCACCTGCGCGCCTACGTGGTTGCAAACACCGCAACCACGGCACCCATAACTACGGCACCTGCGCGCCTACGTGGTTGCAAACACCGCAACCACGGCACCCATAACTACGGCACCTGCGCGCCTACGTGGTTGCAAACACCGCAACCACGGCACCCATAACCACGGCACCCACAACTATGGCACCCATGTGGATTTTGTTGCCTACTTGCCTATTTCCCTACTTGCCTAATCCCTATTTGCCTAATTTCCTGACTTCTGTCAGCACGGCTTGGGTTATTTCTTCTGGCGGGATGGTGCGGATTTTTTTGCCCTGGACGTAGAGCAGGGCTTTGTTTTTTCCCGCGCAGATAGCTACATCCGCCCCGGCTGCTTCGCCCGGGCCGTTGACTACGCAGCCCATCACCGCGACCGTTATAGGCTTGGCGAGTTCAATCTCCGCCAGTGCCCGTTCGATTTCTTCGAGGATGGGTTGGAGCTTCGTTTGCAGCCGGCCGCATGTTGGGCAGGCGATGAGTTCCGCGCCCTGTCGCGGGGCCAGCCGAAGCGATGCGAGCAGTTCCTTTGCGTCGCGAACTTCCGCTACCGGGTCGCCGGCGTAGCTTATGCGGACGGTCTCGCCAATGCCCTCGCTCAGCAGCGTCCCTATCGACGCGGCCGACCGTATCGCGCCGGTGCGAACCGTGCCGGCGTGGGTAACGCCCAGGTGCAGCGGGTAGTCCCACCGCTTGGCGATGGCACGATTGGCGGCGATGTTCGTAAACGCGTCGTGGCTCTTGGCTGAGAGCACGAGCCGCTCGAAGCCTGCCCGGTCGAAAATTTCCAGATACTCCGCGAGCTTTTCGACCATCAGTTCCACCAATGGCCTGTCGCGGTCGCGGGCTAGCTGCTGCTTGTCCCGCCGCCCCAGCACCGAGCCTTCGTTGACGCCGATGCGGATGGCGACCCCCGCGGCGTTGGCTGCGTCTATCACCCGCAGCACCTGGTCGCGGTCGGCGATGTTGCCGGGGTTGAGGCGAATTTTAGCTGCGCCGGCAGCTATGGATTCCATTGCCCGCTCGAAGTGGAAGTGAACGTCCGCGACAATAGGCACAGGCGAGCAGGCCACGATTTCGCCCAGCGATGCAGTGTCAGCCTGACTCGGCACAGCCAGCCTGACTAGCCGCGCTCCAGCCCGGGCCAATTGACGCACCTGGGCCAGGGTTGCCTGGGCGTCGGCGGTGGGGGTGTTGGTCATGCTCTGGATGACGACGGGGTTTGTCCCATCGCCGCCAATGACCACGCCGCCGACATTGACGGGCCTGGTAACTCGACGTTTTATTTCAGGAAGTTTCATTCGCGATATTCTACCCGCAAAAAAACGCAGCTGCAAATACTGTGGCCACGGCCTGTACCATCAAGAGTCCACGGATTTCGCGGATTAAAAACAGATTACACGGATTTTTTTGATTAAAAACAATCCGCGTAATCTACTTTGAAAAATTCGTGTAATCCGTGGACTCCTATTTGCCTGTTTCAAAAACAATCCAACAAAATATCCACTCGACATAACACTCCTTCGTGAACATAACAGTATTGGATGAGGCGTCCCTTTGAAATTATTGGCAACATTGGCAGGCAGGAAACCATAGCACGTGAAATTGCCATTCGTGAGTTGCCTCGGCTGGTGAAATATTACGGCAAGGACGATGGAAAAAGCGGAAGGGTTTTGCCGATATAAAGATGAACAATGGCCAGGTGGTTTTTGCCGAGCTTCACTGGTATGAGGCGCACGGGGTCGGAAAATTTGAGTATAAAACAAAGCGGATAATACGACGACTGACGAAAAAAATATTGAATAGCGGTTTGCGATATGCGTTGAGAATGACGGATATGTGGCGTCGCTTGAGTTGAATAAAATTTACAAGACGCATCCGGACGATAACGCTGCGGAGCTGGGGCTGGTTCGTATCGTGGATGAGTCTGGCAAGGATTATCTCTATCCGCGGGAGTATTTTGCGATTCTGCCCAAGGACGCCTTTTGCTCCATGCATTTCTCGCAAGACGAGAGAAGCAAAATCCTGCACTCCCTAATGCCAGCCTGGCCGGGTACCTACGCCGTTAGCGTGGCTTGGGCGTCTCGCCCATGCGTAACAGGGGCATCTTGCCCGTGTTTCTTTTACTTTTTCGCGAACCTATGGCTCCCCCGCAAACAGCCGCGGTGTAGCCATGCCACCCAACGCCGTGAACTAAAACCGAAAAATAATTTTGTAAACTCTTCTACAATAAGGAATAACAATAAATATAGCGTGCTGCAAAATCGTTGGATATTGGATATTCAGTTTTAGCTCAGCGTCATATTTTTGCAAAAACTCTGTTTTGATGAACAATTTTGTGCGAACAACAGCGTTTACTGCTCGTAAATGGCGTATTTGCAGCAGCGAATCATTCTTGTAAACTTTTTCAAATATACGCTTAGACACGATTTTCCACATTTTAGTTCACGGCGTTGCATGCCACCTGGCCAAGGGACACACGGGCGGGACGCCCATGCTACGAAAAACATGGACAAGATGTCCACGCTACGGATTCCTATGCCGTTACTGTCGTGCCTATGTTTTCGCCGGCGACTACTGCTGCCAGATGGCCTGGCGTGAACATGTTGAAGACCCGCAATGGCATTTTTCGTTCCATGCAAAACGCCATGGCTGGGAGGTCCATCACGCCGAGTTTCTCCGCCAGGGCCTGTTCGTAAGTCAGGGTGTCGTACTTTTTCGCCTCTGGATTGGTAGCTGGGTCGCTGTCGAACACGCCATCGACCTTCGTAGCTTTGATGAGAATATCCGCTTCCATTTCCGAAGCCCGTATCGCGGCGCACATGTCCGTCGTAACTCCCGGATGGCTCGTCCCGCCGGCGAAGATGACAACCTTGCCCGCGTCGAGGTACTCCATCAGCCGAGGCCGGAAATATGTTTCGCAGACGAGGTCCATGCGAATCGCGCTGAGCACCGCTGCGGGCATTCCGCTAGCCTGGAGGGTGTCTCGCAAAGCCAGGGCGTTTATGACCGTGCCGAGCATACCCATGTAGTCAGCTGTGGTGGAGTGAATTTTTTTCGCTCCAGCCAGACCCCTGCCGCGCACGAGGTTCCCAGCCCCGACGACAATGCCGACACCCACGCCCATCTCGACCACCGGCGCCAACTCCGCTGCGATGGAATCGACCGCCGCGGGGTCTACCCCCAAGCCGCCCGAATCGCACAACGCCTCGCCAGAGAGCTTTATCAACACCCGTTCAAATTTTCCCGCGTATGCTGGGCCCATTTTTCGTTCCTTTCCAAATTACATTACAAATTTCCCGCTATCGCACGGTCAGGAAATATTCCATCAGGTCGCAGCCTTTTTCTATGTGC
>JAOZNE010000226.1:0-3395 GCA_029933955.1 Phycisphaerae bacterium | reverse complement strand
AGCTTGTAGAGGATTTTCGGTGATGGTTGAGTCGATAGACATTTTGGCCTGGGCGTTTTGGTCTGCTGGGGTGTGGGACTGGGTGATATCAGCCGGCGCGTTCACAGCGGTGTTTCTGCTGGTGGTGTGCGTGTTTGGCCAGCCCGGCGAGGTTCGTCTATCGCCGCAACGGGTCTCCGCCATCGCGACAGGCCATACCGATCGCAAAACGGTTTTCGAGAATCCGCTGCTTGGCCCGGTGCTGCTGATTCTGCTGTCGCTGGCATATAGGTTGAACTTTCCCCAAGCCAAGGCGTTCCTTCGCAGGCAACTCGTCGCAGCGGGCAGCCCGAATTATTACATCGCCGAGGAATACCTTGCCTTGTCCATGTTGGCCGGGCTTGGTTTGGCTGCGGTGCTCGAGGCTGGCTATGTGTTGCTGGCGGGGAGCTTCAGCATATCAGCAGCCGTGGCTGGTTTCCTGCTGGGCATGGGCCTGGCGATCTATCAAATAACCGCCCAGGCGACAGCCAGGCTGGAGACGATAACCCGTCAGCTGCCGTACGCTCTGGATTTGATATCCCTGGCTATGGGAGCGGGAGCTACCTTCACCGAAGCTGTCGAAACCATCGTCAGCGAAAAAGACGACGGAGCGATAAACGTCGAGCTGCGGGCCTTGCTCGCGGAGATCGAACTGGGCACGACCCGCAAAGCAGCCTTGGCAAACCTAGCCAGGCGAGCGCCGCTGGAATCGATGCGAAACCTCGTAGCCTCGGTAGCCCAGGCGGAGCAACTCGGCACAGCCTTGGGAGACGTCCTGCACGACCAGGCGAGCCTGATGCGAATGCAACGCTCCGTCCGAGCGGAAAACAAAGCCGCCATCGCCGGGGTGAGAATCCTCGTGCCCTGCCTACTGCTGGTCATGGCTGTAATACTAACCATCTTCGCCCCGGCAATAATAAGAATCATCCAAGACGGATTGTTTTGAACTTAGGCAATAGGGAATAGGCAATAGGAGTCCACGGATTGCTGTTTTTGTTTCTTTTTTTACAATAATTCGTGTTTATTGGTGTTCATTCGTGGTTCACTGTTTTTTGCTCTTACTGACGACTGATTACTAATTACACTTTTTTTACGGATTTAAATATGTCGCTAGCCAAACCGGAATTGATTTTTGTCGCGGGGCCGCGGGCTGGGCAGCGGGCGGTGCTGATGAGCAGCGTCTCTTGCCTTGGTCGGTCGCAGCAGGCTGAGGTGCGCGTGGACGAGCCTTGCGTCTCGCGCAGACAGCTGTTGTTTACCATGACCCGCGATGGCTGTGTTGTGGAAAATATATCGACCACGAACAAAATCCGCATCAACGGCAAAAAATACAAGGCAGGCAAGAAAATGATACTAGCTTCGGGCGATCTGCTTGGCGTCGGAGCTGACACCCAGCTGTTGTTCGTCGAAGCCCAGGACAACCCCCATGCTGTGCTCGAAGCATATCGCGAAAAATTCCCCGCCCAGGCTGTTGCACCCCCTGCTGAAACCAGTGTTGATCCGCCCGCAACCCAAAGGCTAAATATCGCACCGCCGCCCGAGCCAAGCCAAGCCAATGGGCAACACAAAGCCGATGACAAGACCATGGTCGATCGCGATGGCGATGACAGCGGCAAAAAGCACCGGAAGTATCTCATCGGCTTTGCTATTTATATGCTGGTCCTGGCTGGGCTGTTCGCTGCCCTGTTGGCTTGGCGGGGCGGGAAAAATGGCCAGGCCAATTCGTACGAGCAGGTAGCCTGGCTGACGAGTGAGGATATAGACCAGGCCATCGCCAGCGACCTGAGACGCTCGCCCAATATCGAGGCTTCCGCCCGGTCGTTGCGGATCGCTCGGGAGATGTTCCTCAACCGCCAACGCCTGCACGAAAAGGGCAACCTGTATCGGTGCGTGAAAAACTATAGGCTGTACCTCGCGTTCCGCCGAAAAAACAGACGCGTATTCACGCCGAAAGACGAACGACAATATGACATCGCCAAACAAGAGCTAGCCGGTCAGCTTCTGGAAATATACAAAAACGCCCGGGTCGCCTACGGGGCAGGCCGATGGGCAGACGCACGCGACGAACTGGAAGCATTGCTGAAATATCTGCCAGTCAAAGAAACCGAAAAAGACCCGCAAGTCCGCCAGGTAATAGTAGAAAACACACTGGCCCACCTGAGGCTAATAAGCAAAAAACGAACACAACAAAAATAGAAGTCGGGATTCAGGAGTCGAACATGGATATCATAGCTGCTAATTTTCTCGCCGAGGCGCGGGACTATATAAACACATCTGAATTTCTCGAAAATACGATAGGCCAATGGCTGATATTGCTGGGAGCGGTGCTGGGCGCGATGATACTCGGCAAGGTCGCTATGTTTTTCCTGCTGCACAGCGCGAGGAAAATGGACGCTATCGAAGAGCGGTTCATACTCACCAGCCTGTTCGCCAAAAGTCTCGCCAGGCCCCTGCCGTTCGTAATGCTCGGAGCTGGGCTGCTGCTCGGCGGGCAAGGCCTGTCGATGGAAACCGATATCCGCTGGCTGTACGAAAAAATCTGCCTGACCATAATATACCTGGCCGTGATATGGTGCGTGTTCAAACTGGTGGACATCGTCGAAATTTTCCTTTGCCATATTACCAGCAAAACCAACACCTCGCTGGACGACCAACTCGTGCCGCTGGTACGAAAATCGCTGCGGATAATGGTGGTCGTCATGGGCGGACTTTTCATAGCTACCAATATTTTCAACAAAAACATCGGTGCCCTCCTGGCTGGGCTTGGCATTGGCGGTTTGGCGTTCGCACTGGCAGCTAAGGATATGCTCTCGAACCTGTTTGGCTCGGCGACGATTTTCACCGATAGGCCCTTCGGCATTGGCGACCGGATACGCGTTAAAGATTTCGACGGCACGGTCGAAGAGGTAGGCTTCCGCTCGACACGACTTAGGCTGCTCAATGGCCATCAGGTCGTCCTGCCAAACGGCGTGGTCGCCAACGAAGCTATCGAAAATATTTCGCGACGCCCGTTCCTCAAACGCACGCTGGACGTTACGGTAACCTACGACACGACCCCCGAAAAACTCGACCGAGCCCTGGCTATTCTCCGCGAAATGCTCGACGCCCGGGGGGAGCATTTTCATCCGGACTTCCCATCGAGATGCTACTTCACAGACTTCAATTCCGACAATCTCTGCCTCCAGGTTATATACTGGTACACCCCCGCCGAGTGGTGGGACTACCTAGCCTTCAACAACGACTTCAACACCGAACTACTCCGGCGGTTCAACGAAGAGGGCATAGAATTCGCCTTCCCAACCCAAACGCTCTACCTGAAACGGGAAGAAGATATCAGTAGCCAGTAGTCAGTTATCAGTTATCAGTAAAAACAA